>NZ_JAALDW010000003.1:0-9148 GCF_014145055.1 Dietzia sp. DQ11-38-2 | reverse complement strand
GGCGGCTGCGGGATCGGCGGCGAGGGCGCGGACCACCGCGTCCAGCTGCTCCAGCATGACCGCGCTCTCCACATCGGAGGCGCCGGCCATGAGCCGCGCCGCGTCGGTGCGACCCGAGTCCTCCCCCCGGCCGGCCTTGACCGCTCGCGAGATCAGCACGCTCTCGAGGATGTTGGCGGCGACCGCGGCGCGTGAGGAGGACCGCACGTGGGTCAACGTGACGTCGCAGTAGAGCTCGATCCCGGCCTCCAACTGCTCCATCACCCGCCGCGGGTCGTCGTCGGTCGGGACCCGCCAGTCGGTGATCCGCCCCGGCAGTCTGCGGATGGCGGGTCCGGCGGACAGCGCGTGGGAGGACAGGCGGATGGTGTTGGTGAGCCGGCGCAGGAACGGCTTGGGCGGCTTGGGGACCAGCTCGTCGACCACCCGCCCGCAGATCGAGGTGGAGAACTGCTCGAGCGAGTTGCCCACGATGCCCGAGCTCAGCGCCGTCCCCTCGGTGAGGTTGAGGAACATGTGCCCGGAGAAGTATCCCACCTGGAGCCAGGGTCGGTCGTAGCTCGGTTGGGCGCGGGCCACCACCTGGATCTGCTGCATGGCGTAGTCGATCGCGAACCCCGAGACCGACGCCGTCAGGGGACAGAACGCCCCCGGCATCATCTCGCCGATGTTGCAGCGCGTATAGACGTGGTCCTCACCGGCCAGCGGCGAGTCCATCTCCGCGAGGTCCGCGGGAAGCGTGGTGACGGGCCTGGCCTGCAGCCACCAGAGCCTGCCGTCCCGGTCGATCGCCCACTCCAGGTCCATCGATCGGCCCCAGTGCTGCTCAGCGCGCTGGGCGCCCGACCTGATCGCTGCGATCTCGTCCGGGGACAGGACCGCCTCGTCGTCGTACTCGCGGAGGGCCACCCGGCCGGCGGAATCCAGGATCAGGTGGTCAGGTGACGCCGATCCGTCGACCAGCGCCTCACCCAGGCCGGGAACCGCGTCGATGACCATGAGGTCGCGCCGGCCGCTGGTGGGGTCCGCGGTGAACACCACGCCGGCGGCGCGTGCGTCCACCATCTGCTGGACCACCAGGTGCATGGCCGGCGGGCCGGTGGCCGTGCTGGTGTCCGCCGGAACGGACCCGGTGGCGGTCGCCGGATCGGCACGGTAGGACGACGCGCGGCCCGAGCCGACGGACGCCACACACGTGCGCACCGCGTCGGCGAAATCCTCTGCCGACTCCACGCCCAGCACCGTGTCGTACTGTCCGGCGAACGAGTGGTCCCCGCCGTCCTCTCCGGCCGCCGAGGACCTCACGGCCACCGGCGTCGCGCCGGCGTCGGCCATGCGGTCGAACCACCGGGAGAGGTCGACGACGACGAGGTCCGCCGACGCGTCCGCGATGACGAAACCGTGGGGGACGTCCAGGCCGAGACGCCGGAGTCCTGCCAGACCCGCGGCCTTCCCGCCGTAGCGGTCGTCAGTGACCTCGTCGAACTCGACCACCGTCGGCGTCATCGCCCGCCCCCCAGCGCGTCGACGATCTCGGCCAACGCATCGGTGGCGATGGGACCGGTCTGATAGAGGCAGAGCCGGTCCGACACCCCGTCCACCCGGTCGCGGATGTGCGCGGCCACCTCGGCCGGGGTTCCGCAAGCGGCGATGGTGTGCAGGATCTCGTCGCTGATCAACGACGTCATCTCCTGCCATCGGCCCTGTTTGGACATGGCGTTGAGCTCGGGCTGCAGATCGCCCCAGCCGTGGGCATCGAGCACCGGCTTGTACGCGGGGGTGGAACCGTAGAACGCCAGCAACCGGCGGGTGGACACGTGGTCGTCGTCCCGTCCGGCGGCCACGGACACGATCACCTCGGGCACCACCTCGAAGTCGTCCTCACGGCGACCGGCGGCGGCGAGTCCCGCGCGCACGGCCGGCATCGTCGACTCACGGAGGAACTTCGTGGACCCGAACGGCATCACCAGGAGGCCGTCGGCCACCTGCGCGGTGGCCCGGGTCAGCCGGGGCCCGAGCGCGCCGAGGTAGATGGGCGGCGGGCCGTACGGGTTGGGTCCGGGCACGAAGGTGGGTGTCATGAGGGTGTGGCGGTAGTACTCCCCCCGGAAATCCAGGCACTCACCGGTCTCCCAGGTGGCGAAGACGGCCCGCAGAGCCCCCACCAGTTCCGTCATGCGCTCGACGGGGTGATCGAACTCGGTTCCGTAGCGCTTCTCGATCTGCGCCCGCACCTGCGTACCCAACCCCAGGACGAACCGGCCCTCGCTGAGCAGCTGCAGGTCGTAGGCCTGGTGGGCCAGCTGGACGGGGTTGCGGGGAAAGCCGATCGCGACGTTGGACATCACGTCCAGGCCCCGGACCTGGGACGCCAGCACCAGGGGGGTGAACACGTCGTGCGGGCCCTCGAAGGTGAACACCCCGGACGCACCGGCCTCCCTGAGCGCTGCCGAACGGTCGACGGCGTCCGTGGGGCCGAAGAGCGCGGTCATGACCTTCACGCCGGAGTCCCGTCCCGCGAGGCCGACCCCTCGTCGGTGTCCGGACCCGACCCCGTGCCCGCACCGTCGGTCCAGTCCGTGAACCCCGACGGGTGGTGGGGCCCGATCACGCCGTGCTCGAACAGTCCCGCGCCCTCGTGGGTCGATCCGTCCGCCTCCGTGCACACGGCGCGACCGACGTGGTCGATCAGGCTGAACGCCGCGCCGGCCATCACCTGGGGGTCGGTCAGGTCGAAGCTCACCCGCTCGGTGAAGCCCTCGCCCTTCCAGCTGCCGTGAGCCCAGGAGGAGTCGCCGCCGTACCCGGAACCGAACGCGATGGGGGCGAACAACTTCGACTCCACGTCGAGTCGGAACCGGTCACCCGCGCGGTTCATGAACTCGACGTGGACGCCCGTCGGGATCCGGGTGCCGACGCGGTAGTCCACGTCCACGCGCACGCCGTCGAGCTGCTCCACCCGGCCGTCCCGCCAGCGCCGCGTGCAGTCGTAGAGGCTGCGGTGACCGTCGGGGTCCTCCTGGATTATGAGGAACAACTGGTACTCGTCGAACGCCAGGGGCAGATAGAGCCACCACATCCCGCGGAACGCCGTGTCGGGCCGCCCGGCGGGTTCGGGTTCGCCCACCGGACGGATGCCCCACGAGCGGTCCCGGGCGGCCACCGAGGAGGAGTGCGTGACCTCGAGCCGCTCGCCGTCGACCTCGATCCACCCGTCCCACGAGCCGAGTTGCGCGAAGCGGCTGGCCTGGAGGGTGACCCGCCGGTCGGTGAGCATCGAGTGCGGTTCCTCCATGGCCGCGGGGAACAGTCCCCGCCAGGTCAGGTCGGCGGCGATGCCCTCGGTCGGCTCCAGTGTGAGCCGCAGTTCCTGGAGTGGCTCGATCACCTCGAGCCGGTACCCGCCGACGTGAGGCGTGAGGCGGTCGTCGTCGATCGCGTCGCTGAGGTGCACCGCGGTCTGCGTATCACCCCGGCGGACCACGACGTAGGCGTCCTTGACGCCCAGGCGCGGGTAGTAGCCGATGCCGGTGAGCGCCATGAATCGGCCCTCGCGGTCGAGCACGTTGAAGTAGGACCGATCGTAGAAGTTCCGGTCGGACGTGGCCGGCCAGTTCACCGGCGCGTGCGTCTGGTGGATCGGGTACTCGTCGAGCGGGCTGAGGGTCACGGGGCTCTCCCTACAATACGATGCACACTGCATTGGAACTATGGTGGGTTCATGACAGCAGACGCGCGCGCGGTTGGTGGGGAATCGGCCAAGTCCGCCGGGGGTCGCCCAGGTGCCGGGCGCCCTCGCGACAGCCGGATCGACACCGCCGTCATCGCCGCCACCAGGGAGCTGATCTGCGAGACGGGCTACCCCGCGCTGTCGCTCTCGGCGATCGCCGCGCGCGCGGGAACCACCACCGCGTCCATCTACCGGCGATGGTCGGGCAAGGCGCAGCTCGTCCACGAGGCGGTCCTGGACGCGGAGGCGATACCCGCGCCGGGCGGCTCCGGTGATCTCCGCGACGACATCAGGGTCCTCGTCGAGACGATCCGGGACCTGTTCGACAGGCCCGAGGTGCGGGTCGCGCTACCGGGCCTGATCGCCGACACCGTCGCCGACCCCGAGCTCCACGGCCAGATGATCGCCCGGCTGGCCGGGAACCTGACCGCGTTCGAGTCGCGGTTCGGACAGGGGCGCCGCGGTGGTGATCAGCTGCCCATGCTGGCCGAGGTGGTGGCCGGCACCGCGATCTTCCGCATCCTCGTGCGCCGGGACGCCGCACTCGACGACACCTGGGTGACCGAGATGACCGAGTTGATCACCGGAAGGTGGCCCGGATCAGCCGGATAGCGGTGGCTCGGGAGCGGGGGCTCAACGTAGGCGCGGGACCGCGGTGTAGACGGCGACCTCCTCGGGGATCCCCTTGGCCCGGGCGAGCGGGAAACTCCGCTTGCGGCGCGCCGACACCCTGGACTCGTCCAGCCCGGGGAGGGTGGTCTCGCTGACCAGGATCTCGTCGGCACCCGCCTTCTCGGCCAGCCTGGCGGCGATGTTGACGTCCACGCCGAGGTAGTCGCCACCGATCAGACGTGGGGTGCCGGTGTGGATGCCGGCCCGGATGCGGGGCCGCATCCCGGAGACCTCCACCGGGTCGAGCCCTTCGGAGCAGGCCACGACCGCGTCGAAGGCCAGCTGTGGGGACGGGAACACGGCCATGAGCCCGTCCCCGAGACGTTTGACCACGTGCCCGCGGTGGGCTTTCACCTGCGGCTCGGTGGCAGACGCCACCTCTCTCAGCAGGCGTAGAGCATCCTCGTCCCCCGCTCGCATGGCCCAGTTGGAAAAGCCCACGAGGTCGGTGAAGACGATGGTCACCTCACTCCCGCTGCCGCTCCTGCCGGATCGTTGGGTCAGCGCGTGCCACACCTGGAGCCCGCCCAGGGACAACTCCCGCGACGCGGTGGGTTGCTCGTCGAACAGACTGCCGGCCACGCGGGCGATCGTGCCCGCGCTGTCCCGGCCCGCGGCCGAGAGCGGATCCCCGAAACCCGAGTCGCCGGGCAGGGCCCGCCGGATCCGGCGCAACGCCTCGACGGTGGAAGGGTGTCTGTTGACGTCGCGGGCGCCCGCTGCGATCCGCGCCGCGGACGCGCGCGCCCGGTCCCACCGAGGGTTCGACATGCTCACGAGGGTAACCGGACCGGCCCGGGCCCACGCGCGCCACCTGTGGCTCCCGCCCGCGCGGTTTGCGTCACGGTGAACAAAACAGTTCAGCCTTCGCACGCAGAGTCGTTAGCTTTCTCTTCTGTTGCCGACCGGCAACACCGGCGAAAGTGGACACGACATGAGCAACAGACGAACCCTCTCGAGGCTGGGTATCGGCTTCCTGGGCGTGGGGTTGACCGCCGCGCTCGTCGCGGGCTGTGGGGGGACGGCGTCCGGGGACGAACTCTCGATCGTCGGCTTCGCCGTGCCCGCGGAGGGCAACGCCGCGGTGCAGGAGGCGTTCGCCGAGACCCCGGACGGCGAGGGGGTCTCCTGGCTCACCTCCTACGGCGCATCGGGCGACCAGTCGCGGGCCGTGGCCAACGGCCAGCCCGCCGACGTCGTCCACTTCTCCGTGGAACCCGATGTCACCCGGCTCGTCGACGCCGGGCTGGTCGACCAGGAATGGAACTCAGGGCCACACAACGGATTCCTCACCGACTCCGTCGTGGTGCTGGTGGTGCGCGAGGGTAACCCGAAGAACATCACCGACTGGGAGGACCTGGCCCGCGAGGACGTCGAGATCGTCACCCCCAACCCCGGATCCTCGGGCGCCGCGCGGTGGAACATTCTCGCGGCGTGGGCGTCGGTACTGCAGAAGGGCGGGACGGAGGAGGAGGCCGCGAAGTTCGTCGAGTCCGTGATCGGCAACGTCGCCGCGTTCCCCGGTTCGGGCCGCGATGCCACCACGGCGTTCCTCGACGGCACCGGAGACGTCCTGATCTCGTATGAGAACGAGGCGATCCTCGGCAGACAGCAGGGTGAGGAGTACGAGTACATCGTCCCGGACCGAAACCTTCTCATCGAGAACCCGGCGGCCGTCACCGTCTCCGCGCCGGGGACCGCGCAGGCGTTCCTGGATTACGCCCTGAGCCCGGAGGGTCAGGCGATCTACGCGCAGTACGGTTTCCGTCCCCTGCGTCACCTGGCGGACCAGGTGGAGATCGGTCAGGTCGACGGCGCGACGGATCCCGCGGACCCGTTCCCGGAGATCACCGAGCTCTACACGGTCGATGGTGACTTCGACGGGTGGACGCAGGTCGTCGACACCTACTTCGACGACGACGGGATCATCACCCGGATCATCCAGAGTTCCGGTCTGAACTGACGATGGCCACCGTCCTCACACCGACGACCACTCCGGCGCCACCGCCTCCGGGGTCTGCCCCCCGGAGGCGGTGGCGCGCCGCGCGCACCACCCTCACCCGACCGGCCGGCGTCGCGCTGGGCGTGTCGGTGCTGTGGTTCAGCCTGCTGGTGCTCATCCCGCTGGCCCTGGTCGTGATCTCCGCCGCTGAGGGGGGTTGGGAGACCTTCCGGAGCACCCTGACCAACGTCCAGACCGCCAACGCCATCCGCCTGACCCTGTTCTCCGCACTCGCAGCGACGGGGGTCAACATGGTGGTGGGCACCTTGATCGCCTGGGTCCTGGTCCGCGACAGGTTCCCCGGCAAGCGGGTGATCGAGTTGGTGATCGACATCCCCTTCGCCCTGCCCTCCCTGGTCGCCGGGTTGGTGCTGTTGAGCCTCTACGGGCCGAACAGTCCGATGGGCCTGACCATCGCGGGGACCCCGTACTCGGTCTTCCTGGCGGTGTTGTTCGTGACTCTGCCCTTCGTGGTGCGCACCGTGGAGCCGGTCCTGCTCGAGCTCGACCCGCAGGTGGAGCAGGCCGCCCGGTCCCTCGGCGCGTCCCGGGCCGAGACGTTCCGTCGCATCGTCCTGCCCACCCTGACGCCGGCCATCGCCGCCGGGGCCACCCTGTCCTTCGCGCGGGGGGTCGGGGAGTTCGGAGCGTTGGTGCTGTTCACCGGTAACCGACCCAACATCTCCGAGGGCGCGCCGATCCGCATCCAGAGCTACATCGAGATAGATAACGTGGCCGCCGCCGCCACTGTCGCGGTGGTCCTGCTCGCTGTGGCGCTCCTGGCCATCGCGATCCTCGATGTCATCTCACGGAGGGTGGCGCGCCATGGCTGAGCGGACCGATCAGAGACCGTCCACCCCGACCGCGGGCATCGACGACCCGACCGCTGTGCCCGTTCGTCGGCTCCGGCCGGTGTCGCCGTGGGCGGGTGTCCGCCTCGCCGTCGTCGTCACCTATCTCTTCCTCCTGGTCGGCTGGCCGCTGCTGATGATCGGCCAGCGGACCTTCTTCGACGGCTCCAACCACCTGGTCTCCGCGCTGCAGAATCCCTCCGTGCAGCACGCCCTGCTCATCACCCTGTCCAGTGCACTGTGGGCGGTGGCGCTCAACACGGTCTTCGGGATCACCCTGGGGATCCTGCTGGTGCGTCACGAGTTCCCCGGGAAGCGACTGCTGAGCTCCTTCATGGACCTGCCGGTGTCCGTCTCGCCGATCATCGTGGGCCTGGCGTTGCTGTTGGCCTACGGTCCCGCGCACGGGTGGCTCGGCCGACCGCTGGCCGAGATCGGCATCTCGGTGGTCTTCTCCTACACCGGCATCGTCCTGGCCGTCACCTTCGTCTCCCTGCCACTCGTCCTGCGCGCCGTGGTGCCCGTACTCCGGGAGATCGGCGACGACCAGGAGACCGCCGCGCGCAGCCTGGGGGCCTCGGGGCGGCAGGTCCTGTGGCGGATCACCCTGCCGGCGATCAAGTGGGCCGTCGCGTACGGCGTGGTGCTCACCTTCGCCCGCGCGATCGGGGAGTTCGGCGCGGTGCTGATCGTCTCCGGCGGCATCGTCAACCGCACCGAAACGGCGACGATCGCCGTGCAGCGGCTCCACCAGGGCTTCGATACGGGAAGCTCGTACGCCATCGGCTTCCTGCTCGCACTCATCGCCGTGGCGGCACTGGTGATCGTCATGATCCTTCGACCGAAAGAGGGCCCCAGTGGGGATTGAGATCTCAGGCGTCAGCAAGCGGTACGGGGACTTCGTCGCACTCGACGACGTCACCCTCTCCGCACCCTCCGGCGGGCTCACCGCGTTGCTCGGACCATCCGGCTCGGGCAAGACCACGCTGCTGCAGATCCTCGGCGGTCTGGAGAACGCGGACCGTGGCACGGTCGAGATCGACGGCCGAGACACCACCCACGTGCCGGCACAGAAGCGGAACGTCGGCTTCGTGTTCCAGCACTACGCCGCCTTCAAGCACCTGACGGTGGCCAGGAACGTGGCCTTCGGGCTGGAGATCCGCAAGGTCCCGAAGCCGGAGATCCGGCGGCGCGTCGACGAGTTGCTGCACCTGGTCCAGCTCGCCCAGTTCGGCGACCGGCTCCCGGCCCAGCTCTCCGGCGGACAACGCCAGAGGATGGCGTTGGCCCGGGCACTGGCGATCGAACCCAGTGTCCTGCTGCTCGACGAACCGTTCGGGGCGCTGGACGCCAAGGTCCGCAAAGAACTGCGCGACTGGCTGCGCCGGCTCCACGACGAGGTCCACGTCACCTCGGTGTTCGTCACCCACGATCAGGAGGAGGCCCTCGAGGTGGCTGACACCATCGTGGTGATCAACCACGGCCGGGTCGAGCAGATCGGCACTCCGGAACAGCTGTACGACCACCCGGCCAACGAGTTCGTCTTCGGTTTCCTGGGTCCCGTCACCAGGCTGGGAGGGGTCCTCCTGCGTCCGCATGACGTGCTGGTGTCCCGCGGCCCCGAGTCCGGTGGCGTGCCCGGGCGGGTCGTCCGCTGGAGGCGGGTCGGGTTCGAGATCCGCTACGAGGTGGAGCTCGACGACGCGCCCGGCGCGGAGCGGGTCCACGGGCAGCTCACCCGCACCGAGGCCACCGCGACCGGGATCGGAGCCGGGGACCGGGTGTGGGTCCGCGCCCACCCGGGTGCCGACGTGCTGCGGGAGCCGGCGGCGGCCCCGGTGCGGGACGTCGTGCACGTCCGGGGTTGACCCACCACGTGGCAGACCTGCTGGA
>NZ_JAALDW010000039.1:0-8693 GCF_014145055.1 Dietzia sp. DQ11-38-2 | reverse complement strand
ATGCAGCCGGCGCGCGCCGATCTCGACTACCGGGAGGGCCTGACCCGCGTCACGGTCCCGGCGCTGTCGGTGGTGATCGCCGACGACCCACTCGCCCCCGAGAGCGCCGCTCGTGGGCTGCTGGCGATGCTCCCCGCCGCCCGGACCTGCCTCGAGGTGGAGCCGGAGGCGTTGGGCCACAACACGTGGGCGCGCACACCCGCGCAGGTGGTCGCCCGGGTGCTGGCCTGGATGGACCGGGAGGTGGCGCTCAGCCCACCTGGGGACGACGAGGCAGCCGACGCCTGAAGAACTCGTACGTGAGCACCGCCTTCCGGGCCTCCTGCGAATTGTCGGCGGCGCCGGCGTGGCCGCCCTCGACGTTCTCGTAGTACGCGACCTCGTGCCCGGCCGCCTCGAGCGCGGCCGTCATCTTGCGGGCGTGGCCCGGGTGCACGCGGTCGTCCCGGGTCGAGGTGGTCATGAGGACCGGGGGGTACGGGCCCTCGGTGGCCGGTCGGACGTGCTGGTACGGCGAGTAGGCGCCCAGGAAATCGTCCCAGTCGTCCGAGTCGGGGTCGCCGTACTCGGCCATCCAGGACGCGCCGGCGAGCAACAGGTGGTAGCGCCGCATGTCCAGGAGCGGGACCGCGATCGCGAGGGCCCCGAACAGTTCCGGGTATCGGGTCAGCATGACGCCCATGAGCAGGCCACCGTTGGATCCGCCGGTCGCCCCCAGCTGGTCGCGGGTGGTGACCCCGGTGGTCACGAGGGCCCGGGCGACGGCCGCGAAGTCCTCGAACGCGCGGGGCCGGTTCTCCCGGACGGCGGACTGATGCCACGAGGGCCCGTACTCGCCGCCGCCCCGGATCCCCGCCACCACGTAGGCGCCCCCTCCGGCGAGCCAGAGCGCCCCGCGCAGGGCCGCGTACGACGGTCGCATCGCCACCTCGAAACCGCCGTAGCCGTAGAGGATGGTCGGTCTGGGCCCGTCGGGCCCGGGGCCCCGCATCACGGTGTACGGCACTGAGGTGCCGTCGTCACTCACAGCCGTGTGACGGGTGACCTCGATGCCGGTGGCGTCGAAACGGTCGGGGGTGGACCCGAGTGTGGTGGTGGTGCCGTCCGCGCGGAGTAACACCAGCGAGGGCGGGACGATCGGACCGGAGACCGCCAGGACGGCGTCATCGGGGTGGGGGCGCTCGTTCCCGTCATCCTCGTCGTCGCCCCCGACGTCGCCCCGGCCGGACAGGCGGTCGCAGGACAGCACGTCCACCGACACGTGGTCCGGTAGCCCTTCGACCGGACGGGGCTCCCAGGCCCCGTCCGCCGACCCGGGGATCGCGTACGCCTCGAGACGGGACTCGGTGTCGTCGAGGATCGTCAGCAGGATCCGGCCCCGGCCCCAGGTCACGTCCTCGACCGTCGTGGAGGGGGTGGGGGAGAACAGCACGACGGGCTCGGGCAGTCGCGAGGGATCGGCGTCGACGGCGGACCACGGCACCACGAGGACCGAACCGCCGGGGTGGGATCGGCCCGCGACCTCGAGGTCGGTGCGCGGGCGCAGCAGCAGCCAGTCCCCGCAGGAACTCACCCGACAGTCCTCGGGCACCGGAATCCGGCGGGGCGCCGTGGTGGCGGGATCGACCCCCGGGGACCAGAACCATTCCTCGGAGGAGTGGAAGTCCGGGGCGCGACTGGCCGTGTACCGGCCCGAAGTGAGGTCGTACGAGGCCCCCACCGCCACGTCCTGCGTCCGCCCGGAGAAGATGACCGGGGCGTCGAGCGGGTCGGACCCGCGGTGCCACACCCTCGCCAGGCGCGGGTAGCCGGAGTCGGTGGCGTCCGATCCCTCCGGGTCCAGCGGTGAGGACAGCAGCAGCGTGTCCCGGTCCACCCAGGACACCGAACTCTTGGCCTCCGACAGTCGGAACCCGCCTTCGGACTCGGGGACGAACCGGCGGGTGGTCAGGTCGAACTCGCGGACCTCCACCGCGTCCGCGCCCCCGCGTGAGAGCCGAAGCAGCGCCCTGTCGTCGGCGGGACGCCGGACCACCGCTCCCGAATAGACCCAGTTGACCCCTTCCTCCGCCGCCAGGGTGTCCACGTCCACGAGGGTGTCCCAGGCCGGGTGATCGACGCCCGGAGCGCCACTGACCAGCACGGACCACGGCACCCGTCGCCACAGCCCGCGGGGATGGTCGGCATCCCGCCAGAAGGTGTAGGCGTACCGGCCCCGCAGGACCGGCCACGCGATGCGGTCGGTGGCGTCGAGGATCTCGAGGGCGCGCGCGTAGGCGGCCTCGGCCTCCGGGCCGGAGGCCAGGTCCGCGACGGTGCGGTCGCTACGTACCCGGACCCACTCGAGAGCCTCGGCCGAATCGACGTCCTCGAGGTGCAGGTACGGGTCGGCTGACGCGGGTGAGTTGTCGGGCGATACGGGTGAGGTCATGCCCCGATGATGCCGTGTGCGGCGTGGGGACATCCGTACCGGAGGTAAGAAATACACAGGCTCTTGTTACCGAGCCGTAGCGTCAGTACCATCAACGACATGCAGGGGTCGCCTGACCCGGCCATTCTCGAACCCCTCGGGAATGCACTCGATAAACGGAGATACACAATGGGTTCTCTCAGCCTCGGTTCGGTCACGGACTCCCTCGGCAACGCCACCGGTACCGGAAGCTCCACGCAGACGATCACCGACCAGATCGCCGATACCATCGGCAACCTCGTCGCCACGGCGCTGAAGTCGGTCCTGGGCAACCTGTCCTGATCGCACCCGACGCGGGTACCGTCGCCGCCCCTCCCCCCGGGAGGAGGCGGCGACGGTCATTTCGGGTGGGGTTCCGCATCGCTCCGGCTCATCCGGGCCGCCCGGAGCGCTACCCTGTGTGGCGTGGCTGACACTCATTACGACCTCATCGTCCTCGGCGCGGGCCCCGGTGGCTACGTCGCCGCAATCCGCGCCTCCCAGCTCGGCCTCAAAGTGGCCGTGATCGAGGAGAAGTACTGGGGCGGGGTATGCCTCAACGTCGGGTGCATCCCCTCCAAGGCGCTTCTCCGCAACGCCGAGCTGGCCAACACGGTGCTGCGTGAGGCCAAGACCTACGGCATCTCCGGTGATGTGTCCTTCGACTTCGGCGCGGCCTACGACCGCAGCCGGAAGGTCTCCGAGGGCATCGTCAAGGGTGTCCACTTCCTCATGAAGAAGAACAAGATCACCGAGATCGACGGCTTCGGCAGCTTCACCGACGACAAGACGATCGAGGTCGACGGCACCGCGTACACCTTCGACAACTGCATCATCGCCACCGGCTCCGTGGTCAAGACGCTCCCCGGAATCGAGTTGAGCGAGAACGTGGTGGACTACGAGGACCAGATCCTCTCCCGCGAGCTCCCGGACTCGGTCGTGATCGTGGGTGCGGGCGCGATCGGCATGGAGTTCGCCTACGTCATGGCCAACTACGGCGTCGAGGTGACGATCGTCGAATACATGGACGGCCTCCTGCCGAACGAGGACGCCGAGGTCTCCAAGGAGATCGCCAAGCACTACAAGAAGCTCGGGGTGAAGGTCCTCACCGGCCACAAGACCACCAAGGTCACCGACAACGGCGACTCGGTCGAGGTCGAGGTCGAGAAGAACGGCGAGGAGGGCAAGACCCAGACGCTGACCGTGGACAAGGTGCTGATGGCCGTGGGATTCGCGCCCCGCGTCGAGGGTTACGGGCTCGAGAACACCGGCGTGGAGCTCACCGACCGCGGCGCCATCGCGATCGACGACCACATGCGGACCAATGTCGAGGGCATCTACGCGCTCGGCGACGTCACGGCCAAGCTGCAGCTGGCCCACGTGGCCGAGGCGCAGGGCGTCGTGGCGGCGGAGACCATGGCCGGCGCGCCGACCCAGACGCTGGGCGACTACCGGATGATGCCCCGCGCCACCTTCTGTCAGCCGCAGGTGGCCTCCTTCGGGCTCACCGAGGCGCAGGCCCGCGACGAGGGGTACGACGTCAAGGTGGGCAAGTTCCCGTTCTCGGCCAACGGTAAGGCCCAGGGCCTCGGCCACGCGGTCGGGTTCGTCAAGATCGTGGCCGACGCGACGCACGGTGAGCTGCTCGGCGGGCACCTCATCGGCCCCGACGTCTCCGAGCTGCTGCCCGAGCTGACGCTGGCCCAGATGTGGGACCTCACCGCCGAGGACGTGGCGCGCAACGTGCACACCCACCCGACGCTGTCGGAGGCCATGAAGGAGGCCATCGAGGGCGTCAGCGGGCACATGATCAACCTGTAGGGCGCCGCCCGGCTCTGTCGGCGACAGGCCGGGGGCCGACGAGAAGAGCGTTCCGCGCACCGCCTCCGGGGCGACGTGCGCGGAACGCTCTCTTCGTATGACCGGGGTGCCGTCGCCGGCTGAGGTGCCGGCGACAGCCTGCTACTCGGCCGTCGCGATCTTGGCCATCTGCGCCTGGTAGATGGCATCCAGCGCGCCGTCCGCGGAGGGCAGGACCGGGTTGGCCGCCGGGTCGTTGCCGCGGGCCGCGTACTCCACGCTCACGGTGGTCTCGCGGGTGTAGCCGTGGATCGCGATGGCCCGGCTCAGCGAACGGGTGCCGTCGGGCCGGGTGGTGATGAAGTCGCTGGTCACCCGAAAGCCCTCGACGCCCTCGAGGGCTGGGGCGTCGTCCACGGTCATGACGAGCTCGACGTCCGGGTTGGTGGTGCTCCGCGAGGAGGTGCAGGCCTCGTACAGCGAGCGGTCCATGAAGTCGTCGAGCTTCTCGCCCACCATGCCGATCCCGAAACGGTGCTCAGTCTCGTCCTCCTCCGACTGCTTGTACCGCACCGCCGCGGTCAGGCCGTCGGTGGTCGCGAAGTTCGAGACCGTCTCCAGTCGGGAGACCCTGTCGCACGCCGGGTCCTCCATGAGCTGCTTGCCCTGGTCGGCGACGAGCTTGTCGACCGCCTCCTGGAGGAGAGCCGGCTCGATCACCTGCACCACACCGCCACCGGGGGCCTCGCCCTCGCCCAGGACCAGCTGGTCGAGAGGTGCCTGGGGCGCGGACTCGTTGACGGTCGTCGTGGTCTGGGCGTCGCCCGAGGCGTCGCCGTTCCCTTCGTCGTCGGACGTGCAGGCCGTCAGTGCGGCCGCGGTGACCAGTGCGAGGCCGGCGATCGCGACACGGCGGGGATTGCGGGTGCGAAGTCGCATCTCTCTCCTTCTAGTACAGAGTCATCGACCATAGTGCCACCGGGTACCCGACAACGGTGCATTGTCGCCCGCGTGGAGGCATGGTGATCCGCCCTCCACCCCCGCGCCTCAGTGAGATGGGCCGCACGGGGGGAGGTGATGGGCTCGGTCCCCGGGCCGGGTGTCTACCCTTGATGCGTCACCGGTTGAGCCCGATCGGCCCACCGACCCGGAAGCAGGATTCGACATGGACCATGACGGCATCGATGCTGTGCTCTTCGACCTCGACGGGGTCATCACCCCGACGGCCGAGAAGCACATGCAGGCGTGGAAGCGGATGTTCACCGCCTACTTCGCCGACCGCGGGATCGCCCCGTACTCGGACTCCGACTACTTCCACTACATCGACGGCAAACCCCGCGTGGAGGGTATCGCGTCGATGCTCGCCGCGCGCGGCATCACCCTCCCCGAGGGCGACGACGAGGACTCGCCCGACGCGGACACGATCAACGGCCTGGGTCAGCGCAAGAACATCGTCTTCCGCGAGCTGCTCGACGAGGGGATCGAGCCCTACCCGGGGTCGGTCGCCTACCTCGACGCCCTCGACGCCGCCGGGATCGCCTCCTGCGTGGTCTCCAGTTCCAAGAACGCACGCCCCGTGCTCGAGGCGGCCGGATTGCTGGACCGTTTCGAGGTCATCGTCGACGGCCTGCTGGCCCAGGCGGATCGGATCCCCGGCAAGCCCCGCCCGGACACCTACCTTCGGGCCGCAGAACTGCTGGGCGTGCCCGCGGGCCGCTGCGCGGTGATCGAGGACGCCGTCTCGGGCGTGCAGGCCGGCGCCGCCGGCGGGTTCGCGCGCGTCGTCGGTGTGGATCGCGGTGCGGGGCGTGAGGTACTGCTCCGAGAGGGTGCGGACATCGTCGTCGACGACCTGGCGGACCTCATCCCCGGGCTGACGGAGGCACGGTCATGACACCCGTCCCCCCCGGACGCGGCCCGGTCCACGACACGATCGGGCAGTCCGTCCCCGGCAACATCCGGACGACCTACGGCGTCAACCTCCGCAGTCACCTGGAGGTGCCGGAGATCAACCGCTCCACACACCCCGCGGACCCGTGGCGCTGGGTGGAGACCAACCCCAAAGCCACTGCGCTGGGCGTCTCCGAGACGCAGTTCGCCGTGGCCAACGGGTATCTGGGCATGCGCGGCAACCCGGAGGAGGGCCGCGACTCCCACACCCACGGCACCTACGTCAACGGATTCCACGAGACCTGGCACATCCAGCACGCCGAGGACGCCTTCGGGTTGGCGCGCGAGGGCCAGACCATGGTGGAGGCCCCCGACACCAAGACCATCCGCGTCTACGTGGACGACGAGCCGCTGCGCGTGAGCGAGGCCGACCTCGAGCACTACGAACGCAGTATCGACTTCCGCGACGGGATCCTGCGCCGCGAGCTGACCTGGCGGACCCCGGCCGGCAAGAAGGTGGTCATCCGCACCACTCGCATGGTCTCGATGGTGGAGAAGCACCTCGCGGTGATGACCTACGAGATCGAGCTCCCCGAGGAGCCGGCGCCGGTCGTGATCTCCTCGCAGGTCCTCAACCGGCAGGACGGCGAGGACGAGTACCACTCCGCCGAGACCGTGCCCGAGGGGTTCGATCCGCGCCGGTCGGACGGCTTCGACCACCGGGTGCTCGAGCCCGTGGTCTCCGCCGGCCAGCGCGGGTACCAGGTGCACGGGTACCGCTGCGCCAACTCCGGGATGTCGATCGCCGTGGCCGTGGACCACGAGGTCGAGACCGAAGACGAGATCGCGATGAGCGTGGAAAGCGATGACGACGCGTCCAAGGTCGTCTACCACGCCCACGTCACGCCCGGCCGCGTCCTGAGGCTGACCAAACTGGCCGCCTACCACACCTCCGAGAAGGTCCCCGCCGGTGAGCTCGCCGACCGGTGCGCGCGAACCCTGTCCCGGGCGCGCGACCGCGGAGTGGAGGACCTGCAGCGCACGCAGCGCGACTGGTACGACCACTTCTGGCACCGCGGGGACGTGGAGGTCGACGGCCCGCCCGAGACCCAGCAGGCCATCCGATTCAACCTGTTCCAGCTGGCCCAGGCCTCCGCGCGCGCCGAAACCTACGGGATCGCCGCGAAGGGCGTGACCGGGAGCGGCTACTCGGGTCACTACTTCTGGGACACCGAGACCTACGTCCTGCCGTTCCTCACCTACACGATGCCGCGCTTCGCCCGGAACGCCCTGCGCTTCCGTTACTCGATGCTCGACAAGGCCCGCGCCCGCGCCCGCTTCCTGTCCGTGAACGGCGCGCTCTATCCGTGGCGGACGATCAACGGCGAGGAGGCCTCCGCCTACTACGAGGCCGGCACCGCGCAGTACCACATCAACGCCGACATCGCGCACGCGATGGTCAAGTACCTGTGGGCCACCGGTGACGAGGAGTTCATGATCCGCGAGGGTGTGGACGTGTTGGTCGAGACCGCCCGGATGTGGGTCTCCCTCGGGTTCTTCGCCGAAGACGGGTGTTTCAACATCCACGGCGTCACCGGGCCCGACGAGTACACCACCGTGGTGGACAACAACCTGTTCACCAACGCCATGGCGCGGTTCAACCTGGCGGCGGCGGCGGTCGCCTGCAAGCGCATCGCCGAACTGGGTGACGGCCGGTGGGCGGCGATCTGCCGGCGGCTGAGGATCGACGACGGCGAGATCGCGGAATGGCGGCGTGCCGCCGAGAACATGGTGATCACCTATGACGAGACCCTCGGCGTGCACCCGCAGGACCAGGACTTCCTGGCCAAGGAGGTCTGGGACCAGGATCTCGAGCACCCGCGTCGCCCGTTGCTGCTGCACTTCCACCCTCTGGTGATCTACCGGCACCAGGTGCTCAAGCAGGCGGACGTGGTGCTGGCGATGTTCCTGCGGGGCGACGAGTTCACCGAGGAGCAGAAGCGGGCCAACTTCGAGTACTACGATCCGCTCACCACGGGTGACTCCACTCTCTCGGCGGTCGTGCAGTCGATCATCGCCGCCGAGATCGGCTACTGCGACGAGGCCTTCGAGCACTTCTCCAAGGCGCTCGTGGTGGACCTGGCGGACGTGCACGGCAACGCCGCACACGGGATCCACGTGGCCTCGGCGGGTGGGGTGTGGTCGGCGCTCGTGAGCGGGTTCGGCGGGATGCGCGACTACCGCGGCGACATCTCGTTCGACCCCCGGGTGCCGGCCGAATGGGGCGCGTTGACGTTCCGGCTGACCGTGCGCGGAACGCACGTGCGGGTCCGGTGCACCCACACGGAGATCACGATCGTCAACCTCAACGGTGCGGATTTCGACTGCACCGTGCAGGGGCGGGCGGTGACGGTCCCCGCCGGCGAGACGCTCTCGTTGGAGCTGGACGAGCGGGCGCGTGCCTGCCTGACCCGCGCCGAGACCATCGCCGGGGAGCGCTGAGGGCAGCGCCGGGGCGGGGAGGCTGAACCGGGGAGCAGAGGCCCGGCGCCCG
>NZ_JAALDW010000382.1:0-1300 GCF_014145055.1 Dietzia sp. DQ11-38-2 | reverse complement strand
GGATCAGCGCCCGGTGGCCGATGCGCGCGCCGAAGCCGATGATCGACCGTTCGACCGTCGCCCCGGCCTCGATACGGGCGCCGTCGAAGACCACGGCGCCGTCCAGCCGGGCTCCGGCCCCGATCTCGGCGCCGCGACCGACCACGGTTCCCCCGATGAGGACCGCCCCGGCGCCGACCCCCGCACCCTCGTGGACGAGCGCCTCGCCGTGATGACTCTCGAGTGCAGGCGACGGCGCGATGCCGCGGACGAGGTCCGAGGACCCGCGGACGAAGTCCTCGGGCGTGCCCATGTCCCGCCAGTACGCCGAGTCGACGAAACCGTAGACCCGCTTGCCCTCGGCGAGCAGCTGCGGGAAGGTCTCGCGCTCCACCGAGACGGGGACGCCCTCGGGGATCTGCGCGATCAGTTCACGCCGGAAGACGTAGCAGCCGGCGTTGATCTGATCGGTCGGCGGGTCCTGCGTCTTCTCCAGGAACTCCAGGACCCGGCCGTCGTCATCGGTCGGCACACAACCGAACGCACGGGGATCGGAGACGCGGACAAGGTGCATCGTCAGGTCCGCGTTCCTGGCGTGGTGCAGGTCGAGGATCCGGGTGAGATCGGTACCGCCCAGCACGTCGCCGTTGAACACCATGATCGTCGATGCGGTGAGCTCGTCCAGAACGTTGCGGATGCCGCCGCCCGTCCCCAGCGGCTCGGTCTCCACCACGTACGTCAGTTCCAGGTCGAGGTCGGACCCGTCACCGAAATGCTCCTCGAACACCTCGGCTTTGAACGACGTACCCAACACCACCCGCCGGATGCCCGCCGCCCGGATCCTCGACAGCAGATGGGTGAGGAAGGGCACGCCGGCCGTGGGCAGCATGGGCTTGGGCGCCGAGATCGTCAGTGGGCGCAGGCGGGTCCCCTTCCCGCCCACCAGGACCACCGCCTCGGTGTCTGGGATCAGATCGCGCGGCGCGGCGCCGGAGGGGGTCGTCGAGGTCACAGTCCTGCTCCCGATGTCGTGGCCCCCGGGCCGCGCGCTGGCGCGGCCCGTCCGGGCCGGTGGATGGTCTCGTCGTCCGCGTCAGCGAAGGCCACGCCGGGCGGATCGGATCGCGAGTCGGCACCGTAGCGCGAGACCCACGCGGAGGGCCCAGCGTAACGGGGCCTGCCAGGCGTGCGGATGCCTGTCCGCCTGGAACAGGTACGCGCTGCGGTGATGCGCCCTGAGGGTGAACTCCGGCACGGTCCTGGCCGCGTGGCCCTGGTCGTGGTGGATCACCGACGACGGCACGTAGACGGACTGCCACCC
>NZ_JAALDW010000381.1:10386-13354 GCF_014145055.1 Dietzia sp. DQ11-38-2 | reverse complement strand
CGGCCACGGGCTCGGCGGCGGGCTCGGCCACGGGCTCTGCTGCGGGCTCGGTGGTGTCTGGGGCGCTGGCGGCGGTCTCGACCTCGTCGCCGGCAGTGGCGGTACGGTCCTCGTTGTCGTTGCTCATGAGAAGACTCATGCTACGGCGTCGACGACCCCGTCCGCGACACCGCGGCGCTGGTCACTCCCCCGTCGCCGTCCCGGCCGAGGCGCTCATGCGTCTCTCTGGCGAACACCCACGGCACCACCGCGGCGAGGAGCAGCGCCCCGGAGAGCACGAATCCGGCGGTGTAGCCGAACCCGTCCACGACGAGGCCCACCAGCACCGGACCGAGGATCGCTCCGGAATCACTCGCCATCTGGAAGGTCGCGAGCACCTTACCCCCTGCGCGATCCGCACCGATCACGTCCGCGACGGAGGCCTGCTGCGCGGGATTGAGCACCCCCGCGCCCATTCCCGCCACCACCGAGGCGGCCACGAGGAGGGGAACCGTATCGCACCAGCCCAGCGCCAGCGTTGACACCCCGGAGACCACCAGTCCACCGATCACCAGTGGTCGTCGTCCGTACCTGTCCGACAACCACCCCGCCACCGAGACGACGGCCGCGGTGCCCACGGCGAAGGAGGCCAGCGCGGTGCCGGCGACACCGGCGCCGGCGTCGAAGTTCGCGGCGGCGAAGAGTGGGACGATCGCCACGCGCACGCCGAAGGAACTCCACCCGTTGGCGAAGCTGGACACGAGCGCGGCGCGGTATCCGCTGTCGCGTAGAGCCTCCCTCACCGGGAGCGCCTCCTGCTCGGGCATCCCGTCGTCCGCCGAGGGCCGGCGCCCTCCTCGCAGGAACACCGCCACCACCCCGGTCGCGACGAGCAGGGTGACGGAGTAGACGAAGAACGGCACCCGCATGCCGAACCCGGCGAGCAACCCGCCGAGAACCGGCCCGCCGATGTTGCCGATCAGGAACGCGGTGGCGTACAGACCGGCGATACGTCCCCTGGCGCCGGGGGGTGAGAGGCGGGTGAGCAGCGCCATGGCCGAGATGGTGAACATCGTCGACCCGAGCCCCCCGAGCCCCCGGAACACCAGCAACTGCCAGTAGGACTGGGCCATACCGGTGGCCAGAGTCGACACGACGACGATGAGCAGGCCCGACATGTAGACCCAGCGTTCGCCCAGGCGGTCCACGAGGAACCCGCCGGCGGGGGCGAACACCAGACGGAAGAAGGCGAAGGCGCTCACGACCACCGACGCGGCGGTCACCGAGACGTCGAAGCTCCGCGCGTATTGCGGGAGCACGGGGGCGACGAGACCGTAGCCGACCGCCACGGCGAACGCGGCGGCGACCAGCACCCACACATCCGCGGGTAACGGGGTCCGCGGTTGCGCGGTCCGACGCCTACCGGAGAACGGGCCTCTCACGCCGACCGGAGCACCCGGGCGAGGACGTCCGCGCCGAAGTGCAGGGCGTCGACGGGGACCCTCTCGTCGACGGCGTGGAAATGGCCGAAGACGTCGAACTCGTCCGGGACCCTCAGCGGGACGAAACCGTACCCGTGGATCCCCAGAGGAGCGAGGTGCTTGTTGTCCGTGCTGGCCGGCAGGAGGTACGGGACGACAAGGGCTCCGGGGTCGGACGCCAGGACCGCCTCACGGATGACGGAGACCAACGGATCGTCCGCGGGCGCGGCGATCGGCGGTTGCCAGATCCAGTCGACCGCGACGTCGGGCCCGAGCTCGGCCTCGATCTCAGCGCGGAAGGTCTCCTCTCCCCCGGGCAGTACGCGACAGTCGATCTCAGCGAACGCCTCGGAGGGGATGACGTTGGTCTTGTACCCGGCGGACAGGATGGTCGGCGACGCGGTGTGCGAGAGCGACGCCTCCACCAACGGGCCGAAATGCCCGAGCACGCCGAGGTGCGCGGGCAGGTCCGCGACGTCGCCACTCGTCCCGGCGAGCTCACCGACCGCGGAGGCGAGGGCGGTGTTGGCCTCCGTGGGTGCGACGGGGAAGTGGCGGCTCGCGACCCGGTGTACGGCACCGGCGATCGCGGCGACGGCGTTGTCGGGGGTCGGACGGGACGCGTGGGCGGCGGCGCCCTTCGCGCTCACCCGAGCCCAGGCGACGCCCTTCTCGGCGACCGCGATCGGGTAGAGCCGGCGTCCGGACACCGGGACGGACCACCCGCCGACCTCGCTGAGCGCGTGGGTCATTCCGTCGAAGATCTCGGGGCGTTCGCGTACCACCCACTGTGCCCCCATCGTCCCCGCGGCCTCTTCGTCGGCGAAGAAGGCGAGTAACAGGGGTCTGCGCGGCACGATCCCCTCCCGGCGGTAGTGACGCACGACGGCCAGGATCATGCCGATCATGTTCTTCATGTCGACGGTTCCCCGGCCGTAGAGCCAGCCGTCACGGATCTCCCCCGCGAACGGCGGGACCGACCAGTCCTCGGCGACGGCGGGCACGACGTCGACGTGGCCGTGCACCACGAGGCCTCCGGCGGCGGCATCGGACCCGTCCACCCGGGCGAACAGACTGCCGCGGCCGGGCACGGACTCCACCAGTTCACTCGGGATGCCCACCTCGTCCAGGTACTCGGCGATCCGTCGGCACACGCGGGTCTCGCCGTCACCGATCGAGGCGGGGTCGCCGGTGTTGGTCGAGTCGATGGAGACGAGGTCGGCGGTGATCGAGACGGCCTCGGAGTGCAGGAGGGCCCGCATCTCGTCGGTCATCGGCATGGTGTCCGTCATCCGAAGCACTTCCCTTCCCCACGGTAGGTGGGCCAGCGGTCCACCACCGCGGACCCCTGTGCAGTGTCGTCCACCACGTGGAGCGTGTCGAACCGCTCGCAAACCTCGCCTGCCTTCGCGTGACGCCACCAGGCGCGGTCCCCGATCGCCACGTCCCCCCGAACCGGGGTCTGCACCTCGCCGGCGCCCTCCCTGCCGAGGTAGCGCAACCCCGTG
>NZ_JAALDW010000381.1:7300-10367 GCF_014145055.1 Dietzia sp. DQ11-38-2 | reverse complement strand
TCAGCCGGTCCGGCCCCGGCGCCCCGGAGGCCACGTACCCGCCGTAGAGGAACGTCGTCAGGCCGCGCGCCGGGGTGCGGACGGCGGGCAGGGCGTAGAACAGCGAGGGGCGAGGGGTGAACGACCGATAGTGGTCGAACAGCCCGGGGACGAAGAGACCGGATCCGGCGGTCACCTCGGTGACCGCCGGGTCCGCTGCGCTCTCGGCGATCGAACCGGATCCGCCCGAGTTGACGATCTCCGGCCGCTCGCCGGTGAGCCCGGCGATCACGTCGGCGACCGCGTGACGCACTCCCAGGAGACGGCGCATGGACAGGCGCTTGACCAGTCCCACGCCCCGGACGTCGTCGGGGACGCCGGCGACCTGCGCCTCGTAGAACATCGCGCCGACCACCCTGAAGCCCATGTCGACGGCGCGACGGACGAGAGGCTCCACGTCGACCGGACTCCGCAGCGGGGACCGCCTCACACCCAGGTGGAGCGGCCCCAACCGGAGCGAGGCGTCCACGTCGACACACACCCTCGCGCCGCCCGCACCCGACTCCCGGGCGATCTCCAGATGGCGTTCGTCGTCGACCATCAGCGTCACCGCCCCGAGCGCGGCCGGATCCGCGCCCAGCCGACCGAGCGCGCCACGGTCGACCGAGGGGTACCCGAGCAGGACGTCTCGACAGCCCGCCTCGACGAGCCACAGGGCCTCCGCGAGCGAGTAGGCCATGATCCCGCGCACCGACTCGTCGCCGCGGAGCCCCGGGCCCAGGACCTCCTCGAGCACACCGCGCGACCTCACGGACTTGCTGGCGATGCGGATCCGTGTCCCGCCCGCCCGGCGCCGGAGATCGGCGAGGTTCGTCCGCAGGGTGGGCAGGTGGAGCGCCGCGAGCGGTGCGTCGAGCCCGGTGGTGGCGACGTCGACCGCCTCCACGGCGTCGCTCGCGCGTCCGGACATGGTCCCGGTCACCCCCTCTACCCTCACCGGGTCGACCTAGTCGCCGTCGATCGGGTGCGCGTCCGCGACCACGAGGTCGACCGCCCGGTGGAGGAGAGCGATCGCCTCGTCGTCATCCCGGCAGATCTGCCAGCGCAACCCGATCCCCGCGACCGTGGCCTCGACGACACCGACCATCTCGTCGAGTCCCATGCCCCAGCGCATACCCGCGGACTGTGCGGTCCGCTCGAGGACGGACCGGATGATCTCCTCGTTGGACTCCTGCTGATGACGGGCCAGACCGATCTCCGGTGACCCGTGTGTGCGCAGCGAGTAGGAGACGATCTCGTAGGTGAGGAGCTGACGGTCCGGAGAGGCGGAGATGACGGCCCAGATCAGGTCGATGGCCTCGTAGAGCCTCCGGCGCAGCCCCTCCCTGCCGAGGGCGCCCGAGTCGAAGTCGACGTTGATGAACGCCCTGGCCGCCTGGTGGACCTCCGAGTTGACCGCACCGATCACCTCGCGGAGGAGTTCCTCCTTGTCGGTGTAGCAGTAGTGCACCACTCCCAGGGAGACGCCGGCGCGCTCCGCGACACCGCGGACGGTCACCGCTCCGAGCCCGTAGTGTTCGGCGATCTCGAGGGCTGCCCGGAGGAGCTGCGCTCGGCGCTGATCGGATGGCAGGCGTCTGGTCACTCGTCCATGGTACGACGACGACGAGGCGACGGGCGCACTACACCTCACGCCCGGCCTGCGACCGAACCCGCATCTGGTCTCTTGTCCAGATCGGCCCCGGGACCCGCCCCGGGAGGTAGCCTCTGCACCCATGACGACCTCGACCACGCGGTGGCACAACTGGGCCGGAAACGTTCTCGCCTCGCCGTCGGGCCGGTCCGACCCCACGACGGTCGCCGAGGTCACCGGGGTCGTGACCGCGGCCGCCGAGCGCGGCTCCAGGGTCAAGTGCGTGGGTGCCGGACACTCCTTCACCCCCGCCGCGGCGACCGACGGGGTGCTGATCTCGCTCGACGACCTGACGGGGATCGAGTCGATCGTCCCGACCCGCGATCCCGAGGGGAACGTCGACGGGGCGGACGTGACCGTCTGGGCGGGTACCCGACTCCACCGGCTCGGCCCTCTGCTCTGGGACCTCGGGCTCGCCCAGCCGAACCTCGGCGACTTCGCCGAGCAATCGCTGGCGGGCGCGGTGTCCACGGGCACCCACGGCACGGGCCGCACCGCCGTCGGCCTGCCGGCCACCGTGGTCGGACTGCAGATCGTCACGGCGGACGGCTCCGTCCTGGACTGTTCGCGCGAGGCGGATCCCGACGTGTTCGAGGCGGCCCGCCTCGGGATCGGAGCGATCGGGATCATCACCAAGTTGACCATTCACTGCGTGCCGGCGTTCGCACTGAGCGCCGAGGAACACCCCTGGACCCTCACGGCCGCACTCGCCGATCTCGAGGGCTTCGCGAGCTCCGCCGACCACGCGGAGTTCTTCTGGTTCCCGCACACCGATGCCGTCACCGTCAGACGCAACACCAGGTTGCCGGGTGACGCGGACCTGCGTCCGCTCGGCCGCATCCGCGAGCTGGTCGCCGACGAGTTCCTGTCCAACGAGGCCTTCGGTGCGCTGTGCCGGACGGCCGCACGCCGGCCGACGCTGACCCCCCGACTCAACCGCGTCGCCGCACGCGCGATGTCGGCCCGCGCGTACACCGATCGCAGTTACCGGGTCTTCGCCTCCCCGCGGCGGGTGCGCTTCCGCGAGATGGAGTACGCGGTGCCGGTGGCCGCGGCCACCGGCGTGCTCGGTGACCTGCGCGACATGATCGACCGCACCGGCGTCGTCACGCCGTTCCCCGTCGAGGTGCGGTTCGCCGCGGCGGATGACGTGTGGTTGTCGACCGCCTACCGGCGGGATGTCTGCTACGTCGCGGTCCACCAGTTCCACCAGATGGACCACACCGAACTCTTCCGGTCGGCCGAGGAGATCTTCCTCGCGGCGGACGGTCGGCCCCACTGGGGCAAGATGCACACCAGGACCGCCGCCGACCTCTCGGCCACCGTCCCTCACTTCGACGACTTCGTCTCGGTACGCGACCGACTCGACCCGGACAGAATCTTCGCGAACCAGTA
>NZ_JAALDW010000381.1:0-7040 GCF_014145055.1 Dietzia sp. DQ11-38-2 | reverse complement strand
TGGATCCGCGAGCGGCTCGACTCCCGCTTCCTCACCGCCGTCACCGCGTCCGGCGCCGCCGTGGGGGCGACGGCGGCCGTGCCGGGGGTGGGCACCGTGCTCGCGTTCGGCGCGATCGGCGCCGAGTCGCTGGTGTTCATCGAAGCCGCGGCGTTCTACACCCTGGCCGTCGCGGAGGTGCACGGAATCGACGTCAAGCTCGGCGAGCACGAGGAGCTGCTCGTCATGACCGTGATGCTCGGCGCATCGGGCACCGCGATCCTGGCCAACGCGGTGAGCACGAACGGCGGTGCCTCCGCAGGCGGATCACTCGCCGGAAGGTCGCTCGGTCTCCCCGGCCTCAAGGAGGTCAACCGGCGCATGGTGTCCCGGTTCGCCCGGAAGTTCGCCGTCAAGAGAGCCACCCTCGCCATGGGCAAACTGGCCCCCGCCGGTATCGGCGCCGCCGTGGGCGGCTGGGGTAACCGGCGGCTGGGCCGGACCGTCGTCAACGCGGCGGCGGCCACCTTCGGCACCCCGCCCGACAGCTGGCCCACGAGCTGAGCGCCGTCCATCCGGACGCCGCATCCCCCTGTCAGGTGAGATCGGAAGGCCCCGAACGCGCGGAAGGTCTAGCCTGGGTCCATCGCGTGTGAAACCCACCACAAATCAGGAAGGCACCACAACATCGTGAGCAAAACCGTCTCACAGTTCGGACAGAACCAGTGGCTCGTCGACGAGATGTACGAGCGGTTCTCCAAGGACCCCTCCTCAGTGGACGAGTCCTGGCACGAGTTCTTCGACGCGAACCCCGGGGCAGCCACCGGCCGCGATGCGTCGAAGGGCTCGTCCGGAGCCGGGCCGGCGTCGGACGGGGGTGACACACGCACCGGTGGGAAGAACAACGGCGACGGTAGCGGTGGCGGGAAGAAGGGCAAGAAGGTCTCCGCCGACGCATCCGGGGGCGACAACGCCACCCCCGACGCCAACACCCAGAAGACCTCCGAACTGACCGTGGCCGACGTGTCCCCGGAGTCCTCGGCGAAGGACGTGGCCGCCAAGCCCGCCGACGACAGCACCCCCGCGCGCAAGGCCCGCGGTCAGGGCGTGCCCGCCCCGGTCCGGTCGACCGAGAAGCGCAAGAAGGACGACGCCCCGGCCGCGAAACGGACCACCAGACCCGAGTACGCACCGCCGGAGGAGCCCGAGAACAAGGTTCTCCGCGGCCCGGCGAACGCCATCGTCAAGAACATGAACGCGTCGCTGTCGTTGCCCACGGCCACCTCGGTCCGTGCGGTCCCGGCGAAGCTGATGATCGACAACCGGATCGTCATCAACAACCACCTCAAGCGCACGCACGGCGGGAAGATCTCGTTCACCCACCTCATCGGGTACGCCATGGTGCAGGCCGTCAAGGCCTACCCGAACATGAACAACTACTTCGAGGAGATCGACGGCAAGCCCAACGTCGTCACCCCGAACGGGATCAACCTGGGCCTGGCGATCGACATGAAGACCAAGGCGGGGCGCACCCTCGTCGTGGCCGCCATCCGGAACTGCGAGAGGCTCGACTTCCGCGGCTTCCTCGACGCCTACGAGGACATCGTCTCCCGCGCCCGCGTCGGCAAGCTGACGATGGAGGACTTCTCGGGCGTCAGCATCTCCCTGACCAACCCCGGTGGTATCGGCACGGTCCACTCGGTCCCGCGTCTCACCCCGGGGCAGGGCGCGATCCTCGGCGTCGGCGCGATGGAGTACCCGGCGGAGTTCCAGGGTGCGAGCGACGAACAGCTGGCCAACAACGCCATCGGCAAGATCACCACGCTCACCTCGACCTACGACCACCGGATCATCCAGGGGGCGGAGTCCGGCGAGTTCCTGCGCGAGATCCACCGCCTCCTGCTCGCCGACGAGTTCTACGACGAGATCTTCGACGTCCTGGGCATCCCCTACGAGCCGGTCCGGTGGCGCCAGGACATCACCGACCCGCGTGTGGACAAGGACGCCCGCGTCCTCGAGCTCATCGCGGCCTACCGCGACCGCGGTCACCTCATGGCGGACATCGATCCGCTGGACGGTCGGCACGCCCAGCGTCGGCGGACCTTCCATCCGGATCTCGACGTCAACTCGCACGAGCTGACCCTCTGGGACCTGGACCGGAAGTTCTCCGTGGGCGGGTTCGTCGGCAAGGACAAGATGCGTCTGCGCGACGTCCTCTCGGCGCTCCGCGCGGCGTATTGCCGCAAGATCGGCATCGAGTACACCCACATCCTCGAGAACGACCAGCGTCAGTGGATCCAGGACCGGCTCGAGGGCGTCGACGACAAGCCGACGGTCGCCGAGCAGAAGTACATCCTGTCGAAGGTCAACGCCGCCGAGGCGTTCGAGACCTTCCTGCAGACCAAGTACGTCGGTCAGAAGCGCTTCTCGTTGGAGGGTGCGGAGTCGGTCATCCCGATGATGGACGCCGTCATCGACGAGGCCGCCGAGTTCGCCCTCGACGAGGTCGTGATCGGGATGCCGCACCGCGGGCGTCTCAACGTGCTGGCCAACATCGTGGGCAAGCCCTATCGCCAGATCTTCACCGAGTTCGAGGGGAACATGGACCCCTCGGCCGCTCACGGCTCCGGGGACGTCAAGTACCACCTCGGCGCCGAGGGGATCCAGTACCAGATGTTCGGGGAGAACGAGATCAAGGTCTCGCTCACCGCCAATCCGTCGCATCTCGAGGCCGTCGACCCCGTCCTGGAGGGGATCGTGCGCGCCAAGCAGGACCTCATCGAGGACCCGGAACGGCGCGCGGAGTACCCGGTCGTGCCGCTCATGCTGCACGGTGACGCCGCGTTCGCCGGACAGGGCGTGGTCGCGGAGACCCTGAACCTCTCCCAGATCGACGGCTACCGCACGGGCGGCACGATCCACATCGTCGTCAACAACCAGATCGGCTTCACCACCGCGCCGGAGGCCGGCCGGTCGAGCCAGTACGCCACGGACGTGGCCAAGATGATCGGCTCGCCGATCTTCCACGTCAACGGCGACGATCCCGAGGCCTGTGTGCGGGTGGCCCGGTTGGCCATGGACTTCCGCCAGCAGTTCAAGAAGGACGTCGTGATCGACCTCGTCTGCTACCGCCGCCGCGGGCACAACGAGGCCGACGACCCGTCGATGACGCAACCGCGGATGTACGAGGTCATCGACGCCAAGAAGAGCGTCCGGCAGTCCTACACCGACGATCTGGTCGGCCGCGGCGACATCACCGAGAAGGAGGCGGAGAACGCCCTCCGCGACTTCCAGGGGCAGCTCGAGCGGGTCTTCAACGAGGTCCGTGAGCTCGAGAAGCACCCGGTCAAGGCCTCCGAGTCGATCCTGCCCAACCAGCCGCTGCCCAAACGCCTGGTGACGGCGGTGGACGAGTCGGTCATCCACGCCATCGGCGACGCCTTCGGCAACCTGCCGGAGGATTTCCACATCCACTCGCGGGTCAAGCCGGTCTACGAGGCGCGCCAGAAGATGGCCTACAACGGCAACATCGACTGGGCGTTCGCCGAACTGCTGGCGATCGGCTCGCTGGTGCAGGAGGGCCGGACCGTGCGTCTGGCCGGGCAGGATTCGCAGCGCGGGACCTTCACGCAGCGCCACGCCGTGGTGGTCGACAAGACCACGTCGGAGCCGTACTCGCCCCTGCAGAACCTCGAGGACGCCGAGGGCCGCTTCGAGGTGTGGAACTCGGCGCTGACCGAGTTCGCCGGCGTCGGGTTCGAGTACGGATACTCGGTCGGGGACCCGGAGGCGCTGGTGTTGTGGGAGGCCCAGTTCGGCGACTTCGTCAACGGTGCCCAGACCATCATCGACGAGTACATCTCCTCCGGCGAGGCCAAGTGGGGCCAGAAGTCCTCGGTCACCCTCCTCCTCCCCCACGGACACGAGGGCATGGGACCGGACCACACGTCGGGTCGCATGGAGCGTTTCCTGCAGCTGTGTGCGGAGGGGTCGATGACGGTCGCGCAGCCGTCGACACCGGCGAACTACTTCCATCTCATGCGTCGTCACGCCACGGACGGGATCAAGCGTCCGCAGATCGTCTTCACCCCCAAGTCGATGCTGCGCAACAAGAAGGCCGTCAGCGCCCTCGAGGACTTCACGACGGGCAAGTTCCGCTCGGTTCTCGACGATCCCACCTTCGTCGACGGTGGTAAGGACCCGGAGAAGGTCACGACCATGCTCCTGGTCTCCGGCAAGCTCTACTACGAGCTGGCGGCCCGCCAGGAGAAGGAAGGCCACGAGCACATCGCCATCGTGCGGCTCGAACAGATCCACCCGATCCCGTTCCGCCGACTGCGCGAAGCGCTCGGGCACTACCCGAACCTCTCCGAGGTGCGGTGGGTGCAGGAGGAACCGGCCAACCAGGGCGCGTGGAGCTTCCTCGCACTCAACCTGCCGGAGGTCATCCCTGAGTTCCCCGCGATCAAGCGGGTGTCGCGGCGGGCCATGGCCGCCACGTCGACCGGGCTGAGCAAGGTCCACGCGGTCGAGCAGAAGGCGCTCGTGGACGAGGCGTTCGCCTGATCGTCGCCGGGGGGTGAACCCCGGCGACGATCAGTCGCCCCCCACCGGGGCACTGGGTCCGCCGCCCGGAGACGGGCGGCGGCCCGGAGCAGGTCAGTAGTCGTGGGAGTCGAGCCAGAAGTCGGCGAGAGCGGTCGGGGTGGACGTCCCGAACTCCACCCCGAGCAGCAGTTCCCGGACGTCGTCGGTGGTCAGCTCTCCGCTGATCCGGTTGACCAGGGCCAACTGGTCCTCCGAGAGCGAGCCCTTGCGGAACACCGGGACGAGGTGTTGGGCCAGGATGGCGTCCTCGTCGTCGTCCAGCACCACCATGTCGTCGGGATACAGCACCGGGTCGGTCGACTGGACCAACCCCACCCCGATCTCGCCCGCCCGCAGCGCCTCGAGGACGGCGCGAGGGTTCGGCCCGAGCGCCACCCGCCGCCCGAACCCGCAGTCGTACGTCCCGCCCACGGCGGTGGCCAGCTCTCTGTCCGCGAGCGCCTCCTGGCGTGCGCCCAGCGTGAACTCGCCGCACCGGCTCTCGAGGTCGGACATGGTCCGTAGACCGCGGGTCTGCGAGGTGTGCCGGGTCACCACGTACACGGGGGCGTCCTCGGCGGGAGCCGGGTCGGCCGCGGTCACACCCTCGGGCAGGGCCGCCATCATCGCTCTGTACACCTCGTCCGCGTCGACCGCCGTCGACTGGGGATCGAAGGAGCGCAGCAGTTCCCCGGTGTACCCGATGGTGAAGGTGGCGTCCCCGGTCGTCACCGACTCGAGAACCTCGGCCTGGCTCCCGGACTGCGACCGGATGGTGGCCCGGGAGCCGGAGCGCAACAGCGCGTTGCCGTAGATGTGGCCGACGATCTCGGCCTCACCGAACGAGGCGGTCTCGATCACCACCACCGGATCGGGCTGGTGGGCGGGGATTATCGAGGACTGCGCCTGGCATCCGCTCAACCCCACCACGGCGGCCCCGGCGATCGCCAGTGCCCGTACCCCGGCCCCGTCCCCCGTCCGCCGCACACGACCACGTCCTTCCTCGTCACGTCCGCACCAGACGGTGCGACACTGTCCACCAGTGTCCCAGCAGCACCCTAACGGTCTCGTCTGGAGGTCCGACGCCCGATAGGGTCGGGGCAACGATCGAGGGGAGCCCAGGTGCCCAGTGTCCGGAGACTGCGGAACACGACGACCCTTCCCGTGCCCACCCCCTCGGGTCCGGCCGTTCCCGCCGAACGCGCGGTGGTCGGCTGCGGTGTCTACGTCGACGGTGTCCGCGAACAGGGGCATGTCACCCATCGGACCGCGATCGAACGGGTCCGGGAGACCGGGCGGGGTTTCGTGTGGATCGGCCTCCACGACCCGGACCGGCATCAGATGGACACAGTCGCGTCGGCGTTCGGTCTGCACGAGCTGATCGCCGAGGACGCGACCAGCGGGCGGCAGCGACCGAAGCTGGAGGCCTACGACGACACCGTGGTCCTGACCATGTCGACTGTCGAGTATCTCGAGCACCGGTCGGTGGCGGACGCCACCGATGGCGGCGAAGTCACCGGCATCTTCGACACCACGGACATCGTCTCCACCGGTGAGATCATGGTGATCCTCGGCCGTGATTTCGTCATCACCGTCCGTCACGGCGACATCCCGGCCCTGTCCGGCCTCCGCGCGGAACTCGAGGGCGCACCCGAGAGGTTGTCCCGAGGGCCCGCGGTCGTGATGCACGCCGTGGCCGACCGTGTGGTGGACGGTTACCTCGAGGTCGCCGAGAGGATGAGCCGGGAGATCGACGATCTCGAGATCGCGGTGTTCGCCCCGCGCACCCCGGTCGGCATCGAGCAGATCTACGTCCTCAAGCGCGAACTGCTCGAACTCAAGCACGACATCGCCCCGCTGGCCCTCCCTCTGCGGCACCTGTCGGTCGAGCACGTCGACCTGATCCCCTCCGAGGTGCGGCACTACTTCCGCGACGTCCAGGACCACCACACCCGGGTCGCCGCCGAGGTCACGACCCTCGACGAGCAGATCACCTCTCTGGTCCACGCCGCCATGGCGATGATCGGCGTCCAGCAGAACACCGACATGCGGCGGATCTCCGCGTGGGTGGCGATCGCCGTGGTGCCCACGATGATCGCGGGGATCTACGGCATGAACTTCACCAACATGCCCGAACTCCGGACCGAGTACGGCTACTACGTCGTGCTCGGCGTCATGGCCGCCGCGTGCACGGCGTTGTTCCTGCTCTTCCGGAGAAACCGCTGGCTGTAGTCAGCGCGCCAGGCCCGGGTTCACCGCTCGGCGCGCGGGGTCGGTCACGTCGATCCCGGCCTCGGTCCACGCGTCCTCGAGTTCCCCGGCTCCCTTGAGCCGCACCCAGGCCGCCTCGGTGTGGGTCACCGGGACCGCCCGGAAGATCCTCACGGGCGCGGCCTCCCCGCGCAGCTCGACGTCCGGGACCTCGGGCGCGCGCAGGACGACGGCGGTGAACGCCGCGCCCGGCCACAGCGGCT
>NZ_JAALDW010000380.1:0-2305 GCF_014145055.1 Dietzia sp. DQ11-38-2 | reverse complement strand
GCACCGCGGTCGGTGGCCGCGCCCGCGGTGCCGCCCCGGTCTACCGGGGCGCGGAGTGCGCCCGATCTCCCAGAGCCGAGGTGAACGCCCATGCATCGCGGACGATGGTGTGGAGATCGGTCCGGGTGGGAGTCCACCCCAATTCGGTCATCGCTTTCTCGCTCGAGGCGACGAGCACCGCCGGGTCGCCCGCCCGGCGTGGCGCGACCACGTCCGGGATCGGGTGCCCCGTGACCTCGCGGCACACGTCGATCACCTCGCGGACGGAGAATCCCTCCCCGCTCCCGAGATTGAGCACCCGGTGGACGCCGGGCCGGTTGGATTCCAGTGCCAACAGGTGGGCATCGGCGAGGTCGGCGACGTGGATGTAGTCGCGGACACAGGTCCCGTCGGGCGTGGGCCAGTCGTCGCCGAAGACCTTGATGGCGGACCGGTGTCCGAGGGCCACCTGCAGCACCAACGGAATGAGGTGGGTCTCGACGACACGGTTCTCTCCCACCGGACCGTGGGCGCCGGCGACGTTGAAGTAGCGCAGGCTCGTGGCAGCGAGCCCGTGGGCCGCGGCGTACGAGGTGATCGCGTGATCGATCGCCAACTTGGTGGCGCCGTAGGTGTTGGTCGGCCGGGTGGGCATGTCCTCGGTGATCGGGATCTGCTCCGGCTCGCCATAGGTCGCCGCGGTGGAGGAGAAGACGAGGTTGGACACGTCGGCGGCGCGCATCGCCTCGAGGAGCGCGAGAGAGGTCACCACGTTGCCCCGCCAGTACTCCCCGGGCTTCTCCACCGATTCCCCGACGAGCGAGCGGGCGGCGAAGTGCACCACGCCGTCGAAGCCGGGCCCCGACCGCAGGACCTCGCCCGCCAGATCGGCCACGTCCCCCTCGATGAACGTCGCCGCCGCGGGGACGCCGTCCCTGTTGCCGGTGGAGAGGTCGTCGAGGATCACCACCTCGTGTCCGCGCTCGACGAGAACCGTCGCACAGACCCCGCCGACGTATCCGGCTCCTCCCGTGACGAGCAGTCTCACGGGAGGATCTCGACCTGGATCGCGTGCGCGTGATCCCCGTCGAGCTCCACCGTGTGACCATCACCGGAGTCGAGTTCGACGAGGTGGCCCCGCCGGGTGGCGGTCACGGTCTTCAGCGGCTCGACGCCGGCCGCGCGAAGCTCGGAGATCAGGTCGGTGTCGATCTGGACGTTCTCTCCGATCGCCTGGATCCGGACGCTGTGCGGGATGTCCGTGTCCAGGGCGGACAGACGGGTGAAGGCGGACTCGTCGGCCATCGTGGAGGCGTAACCGATCTTGTCGAGTCCCGGGATCGGGTTGCCGTACGGGGACGTCCTCGGATCCTCCAGGACCTCGATCAGCCGCCGTTCCACGTCGTCACTCATCACGTGCTCCCAGCGGCACGCCTCGGCGTGGACCTTCTCCAGCTCCAGTCCGATCACGTCGACGAGCAGCCGCTCGGCGAGACGGTGCTTGCGCATGACGTCCACGGCCAGGTCCCGGCCGCTGGTGGTGAGTTGGAGATGCCGGTCGGGTGCCACGTGCACCAGGCCGTCGCGTTCCATCCGCGCGACCGTCTGGCTCACGGTCGGTCCGCTCTGCTCGAGTCGCTCCGCGATGCGGGCCCGGAGCGGGATCACACCCTCCTCCTCGAGCTCGTAGATCGTGCGGAGGTACATCTCGGTGGTGTCCACCAGGTCTTTCACGCTGAATCCTCCACGTCGGATCGTCGCAGGTAGGGGTTCCCGGTGGTTGACGATCCCCTCCGGGTTCACAGACGAGACTACCGCCGGTCCTCGAACCGGGGTGGGGAGCGGGCAATCGGGGGCCGGGTCAGGTCCCGCCGCGTAGATTCGGGGGGCGTACATCTCGGTGATCCCACCGGGTGTGGGTCGCCGGGAGCGTCCCGGTGAGAGGGGAGGACGGGTGGCAATGGCCGGTATCCGGGACGGCGTCGCCGCGGCGGTGGTGTGGAGTCCGTCGCTGATGGAGTACAAGCACTCCGCCGACCATCCCATGAGCCCCCGCCGACTCGATCTGACGATGTCTCTCGCGACTGAACTGGGAGTTCTGCAGGGCGTGGAGATGCTGGACCCCGGTTCGGCGAGTGACGAGGAGCTGCTCCGCGTCCACACGTCCCGCTACATCGGCGCGGTCAAGGCGGCCGGCGGCCTGCCACCCGGCGAGCACTACGGCATGAGCCACGGGCTCGGCACGGCGGACAACCCGACCTTCCCGGCCATGCACGAGGCGAGCGCCGCGGTGGCGGGTGGGACCCTCGCGGCCGCGCGGGCGATC
>NZ_JAALDW010000379.1:0-1348 GCF_014145055.1 Dietzia sp. DQ11-38-2 | reverse complement strand
CCACACCCACGGTCCGCCGGCCGGATGGCTGTGCGAAGGGCGGCTCGGCGGGGCGCTCGTCCTGCGCGGGCGGCCCAGCGTGTCCGGCGTTCCCGAGACGGCCCAGGCGGTGCGGCTCGGTGACCCCGACCGGCATGAGCCGGGGATGGGGGATGACCCGGGAGCCCACGCCCCACCTCCGCCGTATCTCATCCGCCGCACCCGCGGTCAGGGTGATGACCGCGTCCGCCCCCCGCACCAGGATCCCGGTGCGTTCGAGATGCATGGCCGGGTCGGGCTCGTGGGGATTGGTCAGGTCGTGCACGGTCACCACCAACGGCATCCCTCGTGTCCGGACCGCGACGACGAACTCCGCGACCTGTGCCGGGCTCCGGTGCTCGTAACCGAAGTGCACGTGGACGAGGTCGGTGCCGTCCAGCACCTCGGGACGATCAGCGGCCTCGAGCGCGGGGTGCGGCCACCACCGCGACGGCTCGGCCGGATCGAGCAGGGGATCGGCGAGCACCGCGACATCCCCCCGCTCGGTGACGGGGCCGAGGGCGTGACGCACGTAGTCGTGGCCGGCGGGGATCGACCGGATCCGGAGGGGGCCTGCGGACGAGGAGCGGCTGTGGGTCACTCCGCCACCGTGCCACGTCTGCCGGTTGCCGCGACCTGGGGCCCTGCCTACGCTCGTCGCGGTGAGCACCACCGCCCAGCCCTCCGTCATGGTGATCGGCAACTGTCAGGCCGATGTCTACCGCGACCTCCTCCGCAGCGTCGACGGGGTCGCGGTGCGGGACGTGCGACCGGTGTACGAGATGACGGCACGCGACGTCCCGGAGCTGCACGCGGACCTCGCGCGCACCGACGTGCTGATCATCCAGCCCGTCCGGGACGACTACCGGGACCTCCCCCTGGGCCATCGCCAACTCGCGGCGCGTCTGCCGACCGGGGCGACCGTCGTGCTGGTCCCGGTGCTGAGGTACGCCGGACTGCACCCCTATCAGGTGCTGATCCGCCCCCCTCACGACCGTTCACTCGTCCCGCCCATCGCCCCGTACCACGACCTGCGGGCGATCATCGCCGCCGCGACCGGTGACGAGGACGTACTCCGCGCCGCCCCCGACCCCGATCAGGCGCGCGCGGCGGCGCGGGAGTCGGTGGAGGCACTGCGCATCCGTGAACAGGCCCACGGCACGCTGATCGCCTCGGATCTGCTCGAGGGCACACCGCGATGGCACACCATCAACCACCCGGACCGCCATACCCTGCGCGAGGTCTTCCGTCGCGTCCTCGACGCACTGCCCGCGGGGCTCGTCGACGACCCACCCGACATCGGCGACCGCGAGCCGCTCGGGGCCACGAG
>NZ_JAALDW010000378.1:0-1383 GCF_014145055.1 Dietzia sp. DQ11-38-2 | reverse complement strand
TCCGCCGAACTGCTGCGCCGCGGCTTCCGGGCGGCGTGGATGGTCGCTCTCGCCTACGCCGTGCTCACCGCGGTGGCCACGCTCGTCGTCACGGTGTTGGTCGTGGCCGCGGACTTCGAGAGCCTCGGCGCCGTCACTGCGGGCACCGGACTGTTGTGGGCGGGCGAGGCCGTGCTGCTCGTGGCCGGCCGGGGGGCGTTCGGGGTCCGGATCCGGCGCCGGGTCACCGGGTCCTCGGTCCATTCGGAGGACGTGGTCGACCGCGTCCGCGCGCTGATCCGTCAGCACGGCGGCAGCACCATGTCCTGGATGATCACGTGGCAGCCGATGAACTACTTCTTCGGAGCCGGGGGCGTCGTGGGGTACCGCCTCCACGTGGGGACGGCGATCGCGCTGGCGGATCCCGTCGCCGCGCCCGGGGATCGCGGTCGTCTGCTCACCGAGTTCGTGGAGTTCGCCGAGTCGCAGGCCGCGGTGCCGTGCCTCTTCTCGGTGTCGGCCGAGACCGCCGAGACCATGAGGGAGCGCGGGTGGCGGGCGCTCCAGATCGCCGAGGACACCATCATGGACCTGCCCGACCTGGCGTTCGGCGGCAAGAAGTGGCAGAAGATCCGGAGCGCCATGAACAAGGCGCAGAAGAACGGGACGAGTTTCGTCTCCGGGCTGTTGCGGGAGCAGCCGTCCGCGATCCTGGGGCAGGTGCGCGAGATCTCCGAGCAGTGGGTGGGGGACAAGGAGCTCCCCGAGATGGGCTTCACCCTGGGCACGGTCGAGGAGGCGCTCGATGACGACGTGCGCATCGCCCTGGCGGTGGATTCCGACGGGGTCGTTCAGGCGGCGCTGTCGTGGCTTCCCGTCTACCGGGGTGGCACCGAGGGCGGCGTCCGCGGGTGGACCCTGGACGTGATGCGTAAGCGCAACGGTCCCGGCGCGAACAACATGATCGAGTTCCTCATCGCCCGCTCGGCGCTGGAGTTCAAGGACGAGGGGGCTGATTTCGTCTCGCTGTCCGGGGCTCCGTTGGCGCGCAGTGGCGACGACGACGAGGTGGCCACCCTCGACCGCGGCCTCGACCTGCTCGGCCAAGCCCTCGAGCCGTACTACGGATTCCGCTCGCTCCACCAGTTCAAGGCCAAGTTCAACCCGCGCATCGAGCCCGTGTTCCTGTGCTTCCGCGACGAGGCCGATCTGCCGCGAATCGGCGTGGCGATCGGCCGGGCGTACCTGCCGGGGGCGACGACCCGCCAGCTCGCCGCGCTGGCCAGATCCGGGAAGTCCGAGACCATCGACGCCTGAGGCGCCCTCCCCTCCATCAGAGGCGCCCGCGCTCGGTCACCGGCATCCGCTCCCGCAGAGGCATCCGCTCCCGCGCCTGCACACCCC
>NZ_JAALDW010000377.1:0-2475 GCF_014145055.1 Dietzia sp. DQ11-38-2 | reverse complement strand
CCGCCGCCGTCGTGGTGATCCGGCCCGGGCGGCCCAGCGGGAGGCGGGCGCCCACGGCGTTGCCCGCGAACGTGCCCAGACCTCCCGCCACACCGGCGATCGCGAGCATCCCGGCCTGTTCCGCCGCCGTGGCGTTCTCCTGGGCCTTGGCCACGAACGCCAGGAACAGGGTGAGGAAGCCGGTCATGAGACGGACCATCGACACGGCCCAGAGGTTGGCCAGGACCTGACGACCCAGTGGCCGGGTCAGGACGGCCTTGAGTCCGCTGACGAGCGGACGGCCGCGGTCCATGCGCAGGGTCGCGGACTCCTCGTCGAGCGAGGCCTCGGCGCGGGCGGGGATGGTCATCGCGACGTATGCCGACACGAGCGCCACCACGGCGAGCAACCAGAGCGCCGCGTCCGAGCCCCACAGCCAGGACACGGCCCCGGCCAGGGCGCCCGCGATCAGTGACCCACACACGTGGCCGAGCACGGTCAGTCGGGAGTTGGTCCGGACCAGGTCGAGCGCCGGCGGCAGGACGTGGGGGGTGATGGAAGCCTTGACCACGCCGAAGGTCTTGGACAGGACGAGCATTCCCAGGGCGAGGGGGTACAGCAGCCACGAGTCGAAATTCAGCGCGAGGATCACCGCGAGCACCGCCCGCAGGGTGAAGGTGAGCGACACCGTGAGGCGCCGCCCGCTGCGAAGCCGGTCGAGCGCCGGTCCGATCACCGGGGCGATCACCGCGAACGGTGCCACCGTCACCAGCAGGTACAGGGCCACGTTGCTACGCGACTCGGCGGTGGCGGCGGAGAAGAACAACGTGTTGGCCAGGGCGACCGCGAGGATGGCGTCGCACGCGAAGTTGGCGACGGTGACGTAGCTGAGCTGCGACAGGCCCGATCTGTTCGCCCCGTCGGCGTGGAAGACCCGCCGGACGCCTCGGCCGATTCTGGCCGCGGCACGGCGGGCCGGACCGGGGGAGCGGTCACCCAATGAGGCGCACCTCGTACATCGTGGGCCACAGCTTCCCGGTGAGCAGCACGTTCTCCGAACCGGGGAGCGCGGCGATCCCGTTGAGGACCGCCTCCCGGCTGGCGGGCCGGGGCCGCTCGAGCGCCGAGGCGTCGTAGATGGCGGTGACCGCGCCGGTGGCCGGGTCGATGCGGATGACCTCGTCGGTCATCCAGACGTTGGCCAGGACGGAGCCGTCCGTGCACTCGAGTTCGTTGATCTGGCGGACAGGCGCGCCCCCCGAGGTCACCGCGACCGTGCCCGTGGGCTCGAAGGTGACGGGGTCGCGGAACGTGAGCTCGTCGGAGCCGTTGCTCATGATCAGCCGCCCGCCGTCGAAACACAGACCCCAGCCCTGACCCTGGTACGGGGCCTCGGATCGCACCTCGAGGGTCCGGGGATCACGATTGTGGGCGATCCCGTTGGTCCAGGTCAGGGTCCAGAGCGTGTCCGGTGTGACGGCCAGGCCCTCGCCGAACTCGTGGTCGGCCATCTTCACGGAGACGGTGGGCGGGCCACCGGCGAGAGGGCGTCGCTGCACCTCGGAGTGGCCGTACTGCCCGGTCGACTCGTAGATCTCGTCACCCACCACCTGCAGGCCCTGCGTGAACAACGCGGGGTCGTGCTCGAGGGTCCGGACGACCTCGACCGAGCCCCGTGTGGGCCGCGGCTCGGACGGGCCCACCGGCACGTGTTCGCCGGCCGTGGCGCCCGAGCCCGAACCCGACCCGGTGGGCATGCTCGACGACGCCAGTGAGGCCTCGGCGGGCGTGGGGCTCCCGGCGAAGTCGGAACCCGTCGAGGAGCACGCCGCGACGGCACCGACGAGGGACAGTGTGACGGCGAGAGGGCCGAGGGTGCCGAGGACGCTGCGCATGACTCAAGAATGCCGTACTCCGGGCCGAACCGCGACGTCGTGGCGATGGCGCGCATAATGGGTCGGGTGAACACCGAGGTAGACACGGATCAGGAGGCGGACCCCGTGAGCACCGATCAGGCCTCGGGCTTCGACGAGGCCCTGCGCGAGCGACTGGCCTCGGGCGTCGACGTGGCCCGTGCGGCCGTGGAGGAGTTCGCGGTCCACGGGGTGGGTGAGCACCTGGGGAGCGTCGTCGAGGCGCCGTTCACCACGACCCACCGCTTCGCGTCCGACCTCGCCGGCTACCGGGGGTGGTACTGGGCCTGTGTCCTGGCGCTGGTCCCCGGCGGTGAGGTGACGGTCGACGAGATCTCCCTCCTCCCCGGGCCAGGGTCGGTCGTGGCCCCGGAATGGGTGCCCTGGGAGAAGAGGATCCGGCCGGGAGATCTGGGTGCGGGCGATCTCCTGCCCCCTGCGGAGGATGACGAGCGACTGGTGCCCGGGCAGTTCCTCACCGGAGACGACGAGCTCGACGAGGTCGCCGGCCCCGTGGGCCTCGGACGGCCCCGGCACCTGAGTCGGGAGGGCCGGTCGGCCGCCGCCGCCCGTTGGGCCGCCG
>NZ_JAALDW010000376.1:1108-4918 GCF_014145055.1 Dietzia sp. DQ11-38-2 | reverse complement strand
GTCCTCACCGAGCCCGTCCTCAACGAGCGTAGAGGGCCATGCGCGGCGCCTGCGCGACCAGCCAGGGGCTGAACGCGAACGGCGTCGCGTCGATGGCCTTGCGCACGTCCTCGGGCCGGGCCCAGTGGTGGGCACACACCTCGTCCGCCCGCGGGGCCAGGTCGGCGCGGATGCGGGCGGTGAACACGGGGCAGATCTCGTTCTCCACGATCCCGGAGTCGTCCACCGCCCGGTACCGGAAGTCCGGCAACGCCGGCTCGATCCCGTCCACGCGCGTCCCGAGTTCCTGTTCCGCCCGTCGCACTATCGCCTCGGCGGGGTCCTCGCCCGGTGCGGGGTGACCACAGAACGAGTTGGTCCACACACCCGGCCAGGCGCGCTTGTGCAGCGCGCGACGGGTGAGCAGGACGCGGCCCTCCTCGTCGACCACGTGGCACGAGAACGCCAGGTGCAGCGGGGTGTCGGTGGTGTGGACGGTGGCCTTGTCCGCGGTGCCGACGGGCTGGCCGTCCTCCGAGAGGAGGACCACGTACTCGGTGCCCGCGGGAGCGGAGGCGTCGGGGAGGGAGGACATGCCGCCAACCTTAGGCGCTCCGGGCCGGACGGGCCGCCGGGGACTCAGACGGCGAGGTCGCGGGCGATCACCAGTCGCTGGATCTGGTTGGTGCCCTCGAAGATCTGGGTGATCTTGGCCTCGCGCATGTACCGCTCCACGGGGAACTCCCGGGTGTAGCCGACGCCGCCGAGCACCTGGACCGCGTCCGTCGTGACCTTCATCGCCGCGTCCGTGGCGGTGAGCTTGGCGATCGAGGCCTGGCGGGAGTAGGGACGGCCGGCGTCCTTGCGTCGGGCGGCGTCGAGGTACGTGGCGCGGGCGGAGGTCACGGCCGCGGCCATGTCCGCCAGCAGGAAGCCCAGGCCCTGGTGGCCGATGATGGTCTTGCCGAACGCCTCGCGCTCATTGGCGTAGGCGACCGCGTCGTCGAGTGCCCGCTGCGCGATGCCGGTGGCCACCGCGGCGATCCCGAGCCGGCCCGAGTCCAGGGCGGAGAACGCGATGCGCAGTCCGTCGCCCTCGGCGCCCAGGAGACGGGCGGCGTCGACCCGGGCGCCCTCGTAGGCGGCGGTGGTGGTGGGGACGCCGTTCAGGCCCATCTTGTCCTCGGGCTTCCCGAACGTCAGGTTCTCGGTGTCGCGGGGGACCAGGAGACACGAGATGCCGCGGGACCCCTCGCCGGTGCGGACGAAGGTGTTGTACACGTCCGCGATCCCACCGTGCGTGATCCAGGACTTGGTGCCGGTGACCACGAACTCGTCACCCTCGCGCTCGGCGCGGCACCGCAGCGCCGCCGCGTCCGACCCGGCCTGTGGCTCCGAGAGCGAATACGCGCCGATCTGCTCGCCGGCGAGCATCCCGGGCAGCCACTCGGCCTTCTGCTCGTCGGAGCCGGCGGTGGCCAGGGGGAAGCAGGACAGACCGTGCACGCTCGTCGCGACGGCGACAGCCGCCCACCGGGCACCGAGCTCCTCCAGCACCTGCAGGTACACCTCGTACGGCTGGTCGCCGCCGCCGAACTCCTCCGGATAGGGCAGCCCCAGCAGGCCCACCTCGCCGAGTTGCGCGAAGAGCCCCTCGGGATAGGTGTGGTTCCGCTCGTGCTCGGCCGCGATCGGCTCGAGCAGCTTGTCCGCGACCGAGCGGGTCATGTCGAGGAGTTCGTACGCCTCGTCGCTGGGGAGCAGTCGGTCGACGGCCATGGGAGTCCTTCCGGGTACGTGCGGGAATCGTCGGGTGGTCCCATTAGAGTGCACGGCTCCGGAGCAGTCGTACCAGCCCCGAAAGCGGGGGTGCCCGTCGGTGGGTGGTGTGCGGCGGGCCTCTGCAGCAGTATCTGCAGACATGTCTGCAGATACGACCGAGACCACGCCGCCCACCGGTACGCCCCTGTCCCCGGACGAGCTCCTGGCGATCTACGACGTCCCCGGTGCGAGTGCGGCGGAGTTCCTGTGCGACCGCCACGACCCCGACGCCGTGGCCTTCACCGTGATCGACGCCGACCTGTCCGGTCGCGACATCACCTACGGCGAGCTGAAGGTCGGGAGCGAGAAGGTGGCCGCCGCCCTGGCGGCTCTCGGTGTGGGCGAGGGGGACCGGGTCGCCACGCTCATGGCCAAGTCCGCGGACCTGGTGTTCACGCTCATGGGGATCTGGCGCCTGGGCGCGGTGCACATGCCGCTGTTCACCGCGTTCGCCTGGCCCGCCATCGAGATGCGGATCACCGGCGGCGACGCCCGGGTGATCGTGTCCGACGCCGACCAGCGGGGGAAGCTCGAGAGCACATCCGTCCCGGTGGTCGTGGCCGGGCTGGCGGACTGCCCCGGTGCCCGGGAGGGAGACCTCGATCTCGACACGATCGTCGGCGACCAGGAGCCCGGTCGCGGCGCCGCGGTCACCGGCCCGGACGCCGGGATGGTGATGCTCTTCACCTCGGGCACCACCGGCACCCCCAAGGGGGTCGTCGTCCCCGTCCGCGCGCTCGCCGCGTTCCACCAGTACATCGAGACCGGTCTGGACGTGCGCGCCGACGACGTGTTCTGGAACGGTGCCGATCCGGGCTGGGCGTACGGCCTCTACTACGGCATCCTCGGTCCGCTGGCGGTGGGCCGCCGCAGCCTGCTCCTCCACGCCCGCTACACCCCGGAGTTGGCGTTCGCCGTCCTGCAGTACTACGGGGTCACCAACTTCGCGGCGGCGCCGACGGTCTACCGGACGATGCGCGCCAAGCGCGACATCGCGCCGGACGTGAGGCTCCGCCGGGCCTCCGCCGCCGGTGAGCCGCTCACCCCGGAGGTGATCGAGTGGTCGATCGAGCAGTTCGGTGTCGAGGTCCGGGACCAGTACGGCCAGACCGAGCACGGGATGTTCATCATCAACCCCTGGCACGACTCGCTGCGCGAGGACGTCCGTCCCGGGTCCATGGGAGTGCCGCTTCCCGGGTGGGGGTGCACCGTGCTCGCGGCCGACTCCGACGAGACCGCGCCGGTGGGGGAGCTCGGCCGCGTCGCGATCGACGTCCCCGCCAGCCCGCTCATGTGGTTCACGGGGTACCACGACGCGCCCGAGAAGACGGCCGAGCGGTTCAGCGCGGACGGCCGCTGGTACTACACGGGCGACGCGGCCAAGCTCGACGCCGACGGTCATTTCTACTTCTCCAGCCGCGACGACGACGTGATCATCATGTCCGGCTACCGGATCGGCCCGTTCGACGTGGAGTCCGTCCTGGCCAAGCACCCGGACGTGCTGGAGTCGGCGATCATCGGCGTCCCCGACGAACTGGCCGGTGAGGTACTCGAGGCGTACGTCGTGCTGCGCGAGGGTGTCGAGGGTGACGACGACAAGGCGGAGGAACTACAGAAGTGGGTCAAGACGGAGTTCGCGGCCCACGCGTTCCCCCGGAAGGTCCACTTCGCCCGTGAGCTGCCCAAGACGCCGTCGGGCAAGATCCAGCGGTTCCTGCTGCGCAAGGAGCGCGGGGCGAGATAGCGAGCGCGGGGCGGGTGCTCCAACCGGGAGTTACGTACGGTGACATAAAGACGGTTCATGGGTCTATGCTCGGCCGATGAAAACTTCGCGAGGAGCGCGCGCCCTCGGCGCCGCCGCGCTGGCCGTCGTCGTCCCCCTCGTGTCCGCCACCGCGGCGGTGCCCGCGGCCGCGAACCCGGTGATCTCCTCCATCGCCCCGGACCCGTCGGTCCAGAGGGGAGCGGACGGCGCCTTCCACGTCTACGCGTCCTCGGACGACTGGTCGG
>NZ_JAALDW010000376.1:0-935 GCF_014145055.1 Dietzia sp. DQ11-38-2 | reverse complement strand
GGCGGGCCGGCCCCCTGTATCGGGATGGCCACCGCGCCCGGGATCGAGGGCCCGTGGACCCACGGCGGTGCGCCGATCGTCTGCTACGGGGCCGACGCGCCTTATCGGGATCTGGATCCGATGGACCCCGAGGTGGTGTTCACGGCCGACGGCCCGGTCATGTTCATGGGGAACTTCGAGGGGATCCACGCGGTGCGGATGAACCCAGCGGGGACAGCTCTGATCGGCGACCCCGTCCTGGTGGCCGGTACGGGCGTCGAGGCCCCCGCCATCGTCAGCCGCGAGGGCAGGACGCACCTGTTCACCAGTGCTGGACTGTGTTGCAACGGCGAGCAGTCCCAGTACCGGGTGTTGGGTGGCCGCGCCGACGACGTGATGGGCCCGTACTCCGATCGGCAGCAGCGCCCGTTGGTTCAGGGGCCGGGTGCCCCGCTGCCCGGCGACGTGATCCTGAAGGGTGACGCCGGCTGGGTGGGACCGGGTCACGTCGACGTGACCACCGACGACGCGGGGCAGGACTGGATGCTCTACCACGCCGCCCCCCGTGGCAGCGCCGTGCTCCCCAACGGGGTGCAGCGGCGCTACATGATGCTCGACCGCCTGGACTGGGACAGCGGGTGGCCCGTGGTCGGGGACGGAACCCCCTCCTCGACACGGTCCGCCGATCCCGTCGTCACCCTGCCCGTACGGCTCACTGCGGTCGGTGGAGCGGTGCTGCGGCCGGACCGGGACGGACAGGTGCTCGACGCCTCGGTGCGGATGGACTCGACGGGGTCCGCCTACTCCGGCGACCTGCGCGCCACACTGACCGGACCCGACAAGCGGCGAGCGGAACTGCCGATCCTCGCCGACGGACAGTGGCTGCCATCCGTGCCCGCGGCCGTCGGTGTGGGCGCGCCCGTGACCCGCGCGCTGACCCTGCGCCCCGCGGCCCC
>NZ_JAALDW010000375.1:0-2035 GCF_014145055.1 Dietzia sp. DQ11-38-2 | reverse complement strand
GGTCCCCGGCGACGGCGGTGGGAGTCCTCGGGCCCGAGCCCCGGCCCGATCTCCACGCACCGGAGCCGGAGCCCGCACCGGATCCCGGGCCCGCACCCCGATCCGAGCCCCGTCGCCGGGACGACGGCGCCGCAGGGGAGAAGATCCCCGCGGCGGAGCTGATCGCCCGGCTCCGGCGAGAACGGGAGAGGGAGAGGGGACGCGATAGCGACGCGTGAGGCCCGGCCCGGCCTCCGGAGTGTGAACCTGGGTCCCGGCCGTCCCGCGGGTTATGGTGGCGTAATGAAGGGGACGCGGGGCACCACGCTGCGCCGTCGTGTCCGGATGGTCCTGGCCAACCCCTGGTTCAAGGCGATCGCGACCCTGACCGTCCTGGGTTTCATCCTCTACTGGCTCCGCGGACAGATGCCGTTCTTCGCCGAGGGGTTCTCGGCGGTGGTCAATCCGCACTGGGGATGGGTCGCGGTCGCGTTGGTGTTCTCGTACCTGTCCATGTCCAGCTACGGCTCGGTGCAGAAGGTGCTCCTCCAGTCGGCCGGGGTCAGGGTGGGGTACTGGGGGAGCGTCGGACTGGTCTTCTCCGCCAACGCGTTCTCGACGTGCATTCCCGGCGGACAGGTCTTCGGGACCACCTTGACCTACCGCAAGACCCGGCAGTGGGGTGCGACGCGGGTCGTGGCGTCGTGGCAGCTGGTGATCTCCGGGGTGCTGTCGGCGGTGGGGATCGTGCTGCTCGCGCTGGCGGGCTTCTTCCTGGTGGGCCGCGTGTCCAACCCGTTCCTGCTGATGCTGTCGGCCGTCGGCCTGGTGGCGATCGTGGTGGTGGTGCAGTGGGCCGCGCGGAACCCGGACAGGATCGAGGAAGCCCTGCTGGCCCTCCTGGCCTGGGTCAACGCGCGGCGACGCAAGCCCGCCCACCATGGCGCCACCGGAGTGCGCAAGATCGTGGAGCAGGCCGAGGCGGTCGAGATGACCAAGACCCAGTTCGCCAAGGCCTTCGCGTTCTCGCTGCTCAACTGGGTGGCCGATGTCGGGTGCCTGTGGGCGGCCGCCCACGCGGTCGGCGCGCAGCCCAGCATCGGAGGTCTGTGCATCGCGTATGTCACCGGCAAGATCGTGGCCTCCGCGCCGATCACGCCGGGCGGGCTCGGGACGGTCGAGTTCGCGCTCATCACCGCACTCACCGCTGGTGGACTGGGCGCGCATCAGGCGTTCGCGGCGGTGTTCCTCTACCGCATCGTCAGCTTCGTCTTGGTGGCGCTGGCGGGATGGGTGGTCTTCTTCCTCTTCTACCGTGGAGCGGTGGAGATCGACCCCGATGTCGAGCACGAGGAGGGATCCCCTCCTCGTGAGCGCCCCTCGTCGTCGTCGACCACCCCCCACCCGGAACGCTCCACGGTCGTCGCCGCCCCGCCGGCCGGTATCGCCGCGATGTGGCCGCTGCACGGCACTCCGTGGCGTCCGACCTTCCACGCGCATTCTGGTCCTACCCCCCTTCTGCGGGTCCGCGATGACGGGACGCGAGCGGACGGGGGCGGCGATGTCGACGACGAGGCCCGCGACGACGCAGACGAGGACTCGTGTGCGGTGAGCGGCCCGAGGCGACGTGACGAGAAGGAGCCGTGACAGTGGTGGCCCTTCCGCTCGTCCTCCTGCTCGACGCGGTGTCGGTGGTCGTGTTCGCGACCTTCGGACGCGGTGCGCATTCCGAGGGTCTCGGGCTCGGCCAGGTGTGGGGGACGGCGTGGCCGTTCCTGGTGGGTCTGCTGGTGGGGTGGATCGCGGTGCTGGCCGCTCGCCGCGACCCCGCGGGCGTCCGATCCGGTGTCGTGGTGTGGGCCTGCACGCTCGTCGGCGGGATGGTGATCCGCGGACTCGGCGACGGGCGGGTGCCGCACTGGAGCTTCATGCTGGTGGCCGCTCTCGCCACCGGCGTGCTGCTCCTGGGGTGGCGGGCACTGCGCGCAGCGTGGACCCGGCGCCGGGCGGACTAGCGGAACTCGGGCGGTATCTGGTCGAGCATGTGGGCCGGGAC
>NZ_JAALDW010000374.1:9767-17863 GCF_014145055.1 Dietzia sp. DQ11-38-2 | reverse complement strand
CTGGAGAACGCCCACCTGACCGAGCAGGTCGACTGGCGCCACTACGAGCGGGCCTCACTCCACGGCCGGACCGGTCTGATCGTGAACCCCGAATCCGTCCTGGCCCGCTGCGCCCCGCGGATCGCGCGAGCACGCGCGATCGTCGAGGCCACCGCCTCGAGGCCCGGTGCCATGGGGTGCTTCGGTCTCCACGAATGGGCAATGCTCTACCGCAGTGGAGACGACGACGTCCGCCACCGCCAGGTCCCTCTACGGGTGTCGCATGCGCGGATCGACGAGGTCGTCGAGGAATCCCGGCTGCGATGCACCCACTTCGACGCACTTCGGTTCTTCACCGAGCCGGCCGTCTCCCTCAACCAGCACGCGCTCTCCCGCGAGGCGCAGGTCCGACACGAGCAGCCGGCCTGTCTGCACTCCGGCATGGATCTCTACTCGCACGTCGCGGCCATGGAGGCCGGTGCGCCTGGCGAGCTCCTGCGGGACTCGCTGGTCGCCGCATTCGACGCCCGCGAGGTCGACATGAGGTCCTCCCCGTATGACCTCTCCGCCTGGGGACTGGATCCGATCCCGGTGGAGTCGCCCGAGGGGCGTGCGATGTTCGTCGCCCACCAGCGTGCGTGGGTACGACGGACACAGGCGCTACGGGCCCGCTTCCTGAAGGCGGTCCGGCGCCTGGAGTCGTCGAGACCGGACCCGTCGGTCGACAGCGACGGACGACCCGTCAGGCGGGAACCGCACCGAACAGCCGCTGGGCGACCCCGGTGATCACGCTGCCGAGTTCGGTGTAGGCGTCGTCGTCGGCGGTTGCCGTTCGGAGCACCAGGCCCATCGTCCGGCCGGGGGCGGGCTCGCGGAACCTGGCCACTCCGAGTCCTGGGTCGCGGCTCTCGGACACCACTGCGGACTCCGGAACGATCATCACCCCGAGTCCCCCCGCGACGCATCTCACCGCCGTGGTCAGGGACGCCGCGCGCGACCCGCCACGGCCCAGGATCGGAGCCGAGACCCGCCGACACAGGTCCACCGTCTGGTCGCGCAGGCAGTGCCCCTCGTCGAGCATGAGGAGGGGCAGATCCACGAGCGCCTCCAATGAGAGGTCCTCCCGCCCGTCGAGCGGGTGGCCGGCCGGGACGAGGAGCGCGAACGGCTCGGTGTACAGCGGCATGCCCGCCGCGCCCGCCGCGTCTGTCGGCAGGGCCATGATCGCCACGTCGAGCGCACCCGATCGCAGCTGCTCGAGCAGTCGCGCGGTCTGGTCCTCGACGATCCGCGGCCGCAGATCCGGGAAGCGGTCGGTAAGAGCGGGAAGAAGCCCCGGCAGCAGGTACGGGGCGGCCGTGGGGATCACACCGATCCGGACGTCCCCCGACATCGGGCCGCCGCTGCCCGCGGCGATGTCAGCCACGGCGTCCATCGCACCCACCGCCGCCCGCGCGAACGGGAGGAGTTGGTGCCCGACCGGTGTGACGAGCACGGTCCTGGTGCTGCGTTCGACCAGATGGACCCGCAACCCCTCCTCCAGTGTCGCGAGGGCCTGGGAGAGGGAGGGTTGACTCATTCCCAACTCCTCAGCTGCACTTCGGAAGTGAAGGCGTTCCGCGACGGCGAGGAACACCCTGAGCTGTGTCACGCTCGGAACGAACCGCTGATTGGCCATGTCGATGAGTGTAGAGCGATCGATAGCCCGCCGTCGATGATTATTTGCTCCCCCCTATAAGTGATCTTGGCCTCATTAGGCTTTACCTCTTACCGGATGTCCGGCATAGTCTCTGCTGCCCGTTGAATGACGGCCACCAACTTCAGGAGGACACATGGCTATTCTCACCATCGGTGACCAGTTCCCCGACTTCACTCTCACCGCGCTCAAGGGCGGGGACCTCCAGCAGGTCAACGCCCAGCAGCCCGAGGACTACTTCGAGACGATCACCAACCAGTCCTACGCCGGCAAGTGGCGCGTGATCTTCTTCTACCCGAAGGACTTCACCTTCGTGTGCCCCACGGAGATCGCCGCGTTCGGCAAGCTCGACGAGGACTTCCAGGACCGCGACACGCAGATCCTCGGCGGTTCCATCGACAACGAATTCGCGCACTTCAACTGGCGCGCGACCAACGACGAGCTCAAGGGTGTGCCGTTCCCGCTCCTGTCCGACATCAAGCACGAGCTGATCCGTGAGCTCGGTGTGGAGAACGCGGACGGGGTCGCCGACCGGGCCACCTTCATCGTCGACCCGGACAACGTCATCCAGTTCGTCTCCGTGACGCCGGACGCCGTGGGCCGCAACGTGGACGAGGTGCTCCGGGTGCTCGACGCGCTCCAGTCGTCCGAGGTCTGCGCCTGCAACTGGCAGAAGAACGACCCGACGAAGAACATCAACAAGATGGACATGCTGCAGGAGGGGATCAAGTGAGCATCGAGAACCTGAAGTCCGGACTCCCCGAGTTCGCGAAGGATCTCAAGCTCAACCTCGGCTCACTGGCGCGTTCCACCGAGCTGACCCCCCAGCAGCTGTGGGGCACCTTCCTGGCCACCGCCGCGGCGACCCGGTCGGAGACCGTGTTGTCCGAGATCGCCGATGAGGCGCGCGAGCACCTGACCGAGGAGGCGTTCAACGCCGCCCTGGGCGCCGCGTCCATCATGGCCATGAACAACGTGGTCTACCGCGCCAAGGAGTTCCTGGGCGACGACTACACCCAGGTCCGGATGGGCCTGCGGATGAACATCATCGCCAACCCTGGCGTGGAGAAGGCAGACTTCGAGCTCTGGTCCATGGCCGTCTCGACCATCAACGGCTGCGAGAACTGCACCGCCGCGCACGATGACGTCATCCGCAAGGAGGGCATCACCAAGGAGCAGGCCTGGGAGGCCGTCAAGATCGCCGGCACCGTGGCCGGGGTCGCTCAGGCTGTGGAGATCCACGCCAACGTCTGACACCCCGTTCCGGACACCGGAGACAGAGCCCCGTCGACATCCTCGACGGGGCTCTGTCGTGTGACCTGCCTTTCCCCTGAAGTGCCTCTCCCAAAAACGCCGTGGCGGGACTAGGTTCGGACGCGGATAAGTGGAAATATCATTCACACCAGTTCCGCGCCACCGAACCGACGAGAGATGGAGATGCCATGACCACCGGAGGCACACCGCCGCAGGGCGGGTACCCGAACGATCCGAACGGCCCCGGCCCTACCCACCAGAGCTGGGGCGGGGAGCCATACGGAGCCCAGGGTGACGCCCAGGGCTTCGGTCAGCAGCCCTACGGGGGCCACGGTTACGGGGACGCCTACCCCCAGTCCGGCCCGGCAGACGGGACGATGATGTCCGGCAAGGTGTCCGCGACCGACGCCATCGGCGCGGGCTGGCAGATGTTCAAGAACAATCCCCTGCCGTGGGTTCTGATCATGCTGATCATGTTCGTCGCCAACGGCGTGGGGAGCTGGATCCAGAACTCGCAGTCGGAGTCGGTGGCGTTCCTGGGCTCGATCCTCACGATCGCGGTGAGCCTGGTGTTCCAGGCCTTCCTCATCCGGGGCGCCCTGCTCGAGGTCGACGGCCACAAGCCGGAGATCGGCGACTTCTTCAAGCTGCACAATTTCGGGGCGTTCGTCCTCGCGGCGATCCTCGTGGCCATCGCGACGACCATCGGGTTCATCCTGCTGATCATCCCCGGGATCGTGGTCGCGTTCTTCCTCTACTGGACTCTCCACTTCGTCGTGGACCGCAACATGACCGCCATCGACGCGATGAAATCCAGCGTCAACGCGATCAAGTCCGATGCCGGCAACCTCTTCGCCCTCGCCCTGCTCAACATCCTCATCGTCATCGCCGGTGCCCTGGCCCTGCTCGTCGGGTTGCTGGTGGCGGCCCCTGTCGCCGCCCTGGCATCCGTGTACGCCTATCGCACCATCACCGGTCCGAGCGACTTCTCGCGCATGGCCACCAGCGCGGTCTGATCGCCGCGTCCCGTGCACTTGCGGGCGACCGGTGACCCGCTCCCACGGGAACTGCCCCCGACGATTCCGTCGGGGGCAGTTCTCGTGTGCACGGCGGCAGCCCTCTCCCACTGGTGGATCGGGGATCACTCGTCGGAGGCGTCCCGGGCCGCAGCGGGCTCGTTCTCATGGGCCATCGCCCGTCGGACAGCCCAGATCGTCGCGGCGAACGCCACCAGGGCCAGCGGCCACCCCATGGCTATCCGCGCGGCCCCGAGCCAGTTGACCTCGTCGTTCAGGTAGAGCGCGTACTGCAGGACGGCACGGATCGCGAAGAGCCCGGCCCAGATCCAGGTGGCGATGGCGTACCACCGTCGCGCATGCGGGTTCCGACGCCACGCCATCCCCCTACCGTCGATCAACCCCCAGATCACGCCGACGAGTGGCCAGCGCACGAGCGCGGACAGCGCGAACGCCCCGCCGTACACCGCCTGCGTGATGATGCCGTAGAGGAAGTACCCCTTCGCGTCGCCTGTCCGCCAGGCGATCAGCACACCGATCGCGACACCGATGAACCCGGAGATCGCCGGCTGGGGGTTCTCCCGTCTGACCAGGGACCATGCCAGCATGGCGACCGCCACACCGAGCGCGGCCCAGATCGCCACCGTCAGCCCCCAGAACCCGTTGACCGGGACGAAGGTCAGGATCGGGATCGAGGAGTAGACGAGCCCGCGGACACCGCCCATCTGCTCGAGCAGCGAGGCGTCCGGGTCACCGAACGCGGACTTCCGCTCAGGTGGCGTGTCCACGGCGGGGGCGTCCCCGGTGTTCTCGGTGGAGGCCTGATCCCCCGCGCGTTCAGACTCGGTCACGCTTCTCCTCCGCGTCCCGCGCCCGGTTGTCCGCTGAGCAACTCGTAGCGTGGATTGAACATGATCTTCTGGCCGGACCGGACGCCGATGCGGCCGGTCACCTTGATGAACCGGCCGGTGTCGATTCCCGGAATCGATCGACGCCCCAGCCAACAGACGTCGACAGCCCCCGTGCCGTCGTAGACCTCCGCGGTCACACCCAGGAACTGCTCTCCCCCGCCGGACAAGACCGTGCGCACCCGCCCGACCAGAGTCACCAGTTCACCTCGCTGCGCACTCTCGACGGGCGAGCTGCAGAGTCCCTGCACCCGCCCGGCCAGGTCCACGGCGTCGAGGGACTCGAGCGGCGCGGTCAGGCGGGACGAGAGTCCTTTGAACATCCGCGTGACGGACATGGCTTGCCTCTCAGCGCGTGGGCGGGGTCAGAGGTCGTCGGAGGTGCGGAGTCGGTCCATGGCGCCGGCGTCTCTGCGCGGGGGCGACCCGGGCTGCTGCTGGGCCTTGCCCGGTGACGGTGTTGACGGCGGGGCCTGGGGAGACGAGGGGGCCTGGGACTGTGCGGCCTGGGCCTGGTTCTGTGCGGCCTGGGGCCGGACCTGCGGCGCGGCCTGACCCTGCTGACCCGCCGCCATCTGCTGCTGGTAGGCCTGCGCCTGCTGCTGCGCCGCGAGTTGCGACTGCGCCTTGACCAGCGCCTGCTGGATCTCGTCGGGGATGGTCAGGGGCAGCGCCTCGCGGACCGGCATCGGCCCGTCACCACGGTTGATCATGAGGTGCGCGAAGACCTCCCGGCCCTCCTCTGCGGCCTGCTCGGCCAGCTCCGGGGTGGCCATGATGCGCACCTCGGCGGTCCACCTGTGCCCGTCGACCCCGATGGCGCGGAAGACGGCGCCCGGCATCGCGGCGACCAGTTCACGACCCCACGGGCCGTCGACGACGGTCACCTCCGCTCCCTGCGCCTCGAGTTGCTCCCGCATGCCCGCGACCATGGTCCGCCACTGCCCTGCGGACTTCGGCGCGGCGAAGGCGCGCGGGATGACCCGGGAGACGGAGGTCACCACGTGGAATTCCGGCTGACCGTTCGGGTCCAGCGCGACGTTCAGATCGCGCCCCTTGGGGACGCCGATCACCAGGGAACCGAGATCGATGTGTCCGTAACCGAGGTCGGTGTAGTACCGCGCCACGTCCCCGACCGAGGAGCGGTCGTGTGGACCGGTCGTGGACGGTGCGGAGTCCGCGGGCTCCGCGGGGGCGGCGGCGACGCGGTCCCCGGTCACCGACTTCTTGCGTCCGAACATGGTCGAATCCTCTCCGCGTACGACCCGGTCCCGGACGGGACCGTGCCTCTTGACGCTACCCAACGTCGGATGGCGCCGGTCAGGCCAGGCGGTGGTGACCGCCGGTCGACCCGTGACCCCGGTCGCCCCGGGCGGTCTGATCGAGCTCGTCGACCTCGAGGACCTCCCAGAGTTCGACCCTCTGGATGAGCAACTGTGCGATCCGGTCTCCGCGGCCGATCCGCACCGGCTCGGACGGATCGAGGTTCACGAGGTTGACCTTGATCTCGCCCCGGTATCCCGCATCGACGGTCCCCGGGGCGTTGACGATCGAGAGACCCGCACGCGCGGCGAGCCCGGATCTGGGGTGGACGAGTCCCGCGTATCCGTCCGGGATGGCCACGGAGACCCCCGTGCCCACCAGTGAACGATGTCCGGGCTCCAGCACGAGATCCTCGGCGGAGTAGAGATCGATACCCGCGTCCGAGGGGTGGGCGCGGGACGGCACCGGGAGGCCCGTGTCCAACCTCCGTAGACGCAACGGCCCGCCTCCGGAGGAGTGATCCGGGTTGTTCATCGCTGTCCGCCCTCCTGCCGGGCTGAGCCCGGGTGATGGATAGTCTTGATCTCGTGACCGAAGATGATCTCCGACCGTCTCCCGACCGTGTCCCGCGTCCCGTTCACTCGGAACGATTGCGGGTACCGGGATGGTGGTGGCTCGTGCTGGCCGCCGTCACCGCCCTCGTCGTCGCGGTGGCCTCGATCCTGGGCGCCCCGTGGTGGCTGTGGCTCCTGTGCGTGGTCGTGCCCGCCCTGTTCGCCTGGCTCTTCATCACGGTCGGTCGCGAGAGTATCGAGGTCGAGTCCGACGGTCAGGGCGGAGGAACCCTCTATGCGGGCCGGGCGCGTCTGCCGTTCGAGGCGATCGCGCGCAGCGCCGTCGTGCCCGCGACCGCGAAGCAGGCCGCGATGGGCCGTCAGCTCGACCCGGAGGCGTTCGTCGTACATCGCGGTTACGTCCCCACCATGGTGATCGTCGTTCTGGACGACCCGCTGGACCCCACGCCCTACTGGCTGATCAGTACTCGCGACCCGGAGGGCCTCGCGGCCGCCCTGCCGGACACGCGCTATAGCTGAACGATCAGCCGGCGCAGTCCACGCAGATCGGCAGACCGTCCCTCTCCTAGGCGAACCGGCTGCGGTGATGGACGAGGAAACACTCGCCGCAGGTGAACTCGTTGTCCTGCTCGGGGATCACACGGACGGTGAGTTCCTCCCCCGAGAGGTCCGCCCCGGGGAGCTCGTAGGACTCGGCGGTGTCCGTCTCGTCGACGTCGACCTCGCCGGTGGCACCCTCCGCCCTTCGGGCCTTGAGTTCCTCCAGCGAATCGCCGGCCAGCTCGTCGGCTTCGGTCCGGCGGGGTGCGTCGTAGTCGGTTGCCATGTGTCTCTTCTCTAGCGGTCTGGTGACGAGGGGCGGACGGTGCGATCGTGGACCGACCGGCGCCCGCATATTAGCGGAATCCAGCAGGGATTTCATCCGCGCTGGCGGGCCGTGTCCCCGCCGGGCCCCCGGTCGCGCGGCGATTACAGTGATGGAGCGGACCCGGGCCGGGCTCCGACACCGTTTCCCCTGCAGGAAAGGCCCTCATGGTCGTCCACCTCAGCGCCCAGGCGACTCCCAGTCCGACCCCCGCTCGGGGGTTCGGTCGGATGCGCAGCCCCTACGTCCTGTTCGTGGTGGCCGCGCTGGTCCTCGGGTGTCTCGTGTGGGTGACCGCCCTGAGGGGAAGCGATGCGGCGACACAGGCCGCCGCCTGCCCGGTGACGCCGGCCGCGCAGGAGGCGGGCCTGGAGGAGCAACCCGCCGGTGCGCTCGACTCCGTCGAGCCGGCCGTGCTGTCGGACACGAGGATCCGGGTGCTCAACGCGAACGGGCAGAGCGGGCAGGCGGGCGCGGTCGCCGCCCAGCTCGCCGAGCGCGGATTCCAACCGGTGGGGGCCGACGCCACCGGCAATGACC
>NZ_JAALDW010000374.1:1729-9570 GCF_014145055.1 Dietzia sp. DQ11-38-2 | reverse complement strand
TCGTCGGGGCCCTCGACGAGCTGAAGCTGGGGCGTCAACCGATCTCCGCCGAGCTGGACGCGGCGCGCTCGGTCAACTGCTGACGGGGTCCCCGAGGGCCTCGAGCGCGGCCAGGAGTTCCTCCGCCACACCGGGCGCGGCGGCGACGGTGGGGACCTCGTCGTCGGCGGCGACCCTCACCATCGCGCCGGCCTCGGCCGCGATCAGCGCCCCGGCCGCGTGGTCCCACGGCTTGAGGCAGCGCTCGAAGTAGGCGTCGACGCGGCCGGTGGCGACCATGCACAGGTCCAACGCCGCGGAGCCACACCGCCTGATGTCACGGATGGTCGGGAGAAGGGCCGCGACCGTCCGCCCCTGCTCCGCACGGATCTCCGCATCGTAGGAGAACCCGGTGCCGACGAGCGCCATCGACAGATCGTCACACGATGACGCGGCGAGTTCGGTGACCGTTCCCGCGGCGGATCGGAGGCTGGATCCGCGGCCGACCGCTGCGGTCCAGGTCTCACCGGTGACGATGTTGTGCACCGCCCCCGCGACCACCACCCCGTCGACCTCGGCGGCCACGGAGACGGCCGTGAAGGGGATCCCGTAGAGGAGGTTCACGGTGCCGTCGACCGGATCCACCACCCACCTGACCACACCCCGTCCCGTGGCCGCGGGCTCCTCGCTGACCTCCTCGCCGCCCTCCTCACCCAGGACCCGGTCGCCCGGCCGCTCGGTGCTCACCAGCTCGCGCAGGTGCCGCTCGACGGTGGTATCGATGACGGTGACCGGGTCGGTCGCCGAACTCTTGGCGCGTGGATCGAGCCCCGAGGAGTCGAACCGCTCCAGCATCCGCCGGGCGACGCCCCCGCCCGAGACCGCGAGCCGCTCCGCGAACACCCTCAACTCGTCGACATCCACCGGGTGGTCTCGTCCGGCGAGGCCCTCCACCGTCTGCTCCGACACTTCCTCTCCCCTCGTCGTCTCCGAATGGCCCGGCCCCCCGGCGCACCGGACGGATACTCTGACGAACGGGTGCTCGCCCGCCCCCATCGTGCCCCGCCGGCCCGGTGGTCTCCAACCCTCGGCCGTGACCCCGCGGCCCGTCCCACGGGAGCCAGAGATGCCGACCACCAGCCCCTCCGAGCGCACCCAGGAATCGGACACCCCCACCGGCGTGGGGGTGGACGTCGGTGGCACCGGGATCAAGGTCGGCCGGGTCGATCTGGGCACCGGCGAGCTCGTCGGCGACCGGCTGACACGCCCCACCCCGCAGCCGGCGACACCGGACGCCGTCGCCGGGGTCATCCGCTCGATGGTCGAGGAGCTCGGGTGGGACGGACCGGTGGGCGTGGCGCTACCCAGCGTCATCCACGACGGGATCGCGCGGATCGCCCACAACATCGACGGCTCCTGGGTGGGCTGCGACGTCGTCGCACTGTTCGCCGAACACCTCCCGGGGCGCCCGGTGGTGATGCTCAACGACGCCGACGCCGCGGGGATCACGGAGGTGCACTACGGCGCCGGCGAGGGTGTGGACGGCCTGGTGATCCTCCTGACCTTCGGCACGGGCATCGGGTCGGCGCTGCTGCTGAACGGTCATCTGATCCCCAACACGGAGTTCGGGCACCTTCTGGTCCACGACATCGACGGTCGGGGGGTCGACGAGGCCGAACACCTCGCCTCCGCGGCGGTGCGGCATCGTGACGGGCTGACCTACGAGCAGTGGGCACCGCACGTGTCCAACGTCCTGCGGTCCCTCGAGGACCTGCTCTGGCCGCGCGCCTTCGTCATCGGGGGCGCGATCAGCGAGGCCGCCGAGGAGTGGTTCCCGCTGCTGGAGAACCGTACCCCGGTTCGCGTGGCGGTCCGACGTGGCGACGCCGGGATCATCGGGGCCGCCCTGTACGCGGCGGCGAGCACCGGACTGCTGGACCTGGACGCGACGGTGTCCCCGTCCGACCACTGATCCCTCGGCGACAGCGCCTGATGCGACCTCCGGACCGGATCCTCGTTACAATGGCGCAGGCCGGTATCACCTACCGGCCGGGGACGGGACCGGTACCGCAAGGCGGACGGCTCGCGAGTCGGCACACTGTGCGGCGTCGATCCCCGTTTCCCATCGAATCACCGGTTGTGAAGGGGCGTTTGTGGCAGCCACGAAGACCACCAGTTCGGATTCCGCGATGAGCGGCGATCCGTCGGACACAGAGGTCACGGGCGAGGCCCCCGCCAAGAAGACCTCGGCGAGCAGGACACCCGGGAAGAAGACCGCTGCCGCCAAGAAGACCGCGGCCAAGAAGACCGCTCCCGCCAAGAAGACGGCAGCCAAGAAGACCGCCGCGAAGAAGACAGCGGCCAAGAAGACGGCGGGTGCGGGCGAGCCCGCGGACGCCGCGCCGATCGATGACGCACCCGTCGAGGCCCTCGAGGTCGAACCGGACACCGCCGAACTCGAGGACGTCGAGGTCGACGTCGTCGACGTCGAGGACGCGGAGGCCGACGAGGAGACCAAGGACGGCCCCACCGCCAAGGACAAGGCGTCGGGAGACTTCGTCTGGGACGAGGACGAGTCCGAGGCCCTCCGCCAGGCCCGCAAGGACGCCGAGCTCACCGCGTCCGCCGACTCCGTCCGCGCCTACCTCAAGCAGATCGGCAAGGTCGCCCTGCTCAACGCCGAGGAGGAGGTCGAGCTGGCCAAGCGGATCGAGGCCGGCCTCTACGCCACCTGGTTCATGGCGCAGGTCGCGGAGCGCGGTGAGAAGCTCACCACCGCCCAGCGACGGGACTACAAGTGGATCGAGCGGGACGGGGTCCGCGCCAAGAACCATCTGCTCGAGGCCAACCTCCGCCTCGTCGTGTCCCTTGCCAAGCGGTACACCGGTCGCGGAATGGCGTTCCTGGACCTCATCCAGGAGGGCAACCTCGGCCTGATCCGCGCTGTGGAGAAGTTCGACTACACCAAGGGGTACAAGTTCTCGACCTACGCGACGTGGTGGATCCGCCAGGCCATCACACGCGCCATGGCCGACCAGGCCCGCACCATCCGGATCCCGGTCCACATGGTGGAGGTCATCAACAAACTCGGCCGCATCCAGCGGGAGCTCCTCCAGGACCTGGGCCGCGAGCCCACCCCGGAGGAGCTCGCCAAGGAGATGGACATCACCCCCGAGAAGGTGCTGGAGATCCAGCAGTACGCGCGAGAGCCCATCTCGCTCGACCAGACCATCGGTGACGAGGGCGACTCGCAGCTCGGCGACTTCATCGAGGACTCCGAGGCCGTGGTGGCCGTGGACGCCGTGAGCTTCACCCTCCTGCAGGACCAGCTCCGCTCCGTTCTCGACACCCTCTCCGAGCGCGAGGCGGGCGTTGTGCGCTTGCGCTTCGGCCTCACCGACGGGCTGCCCCGCACGCTCGACGAGATCGGGCAGGTCTACGGCGTCACGCGCGAGCGGATCCGCCAGATCGAGTCCAAGACCATGTCGAAACTGCGTCACCCCTCGCGATCCCAGGTCCTGCGCGACTACCTGGACTGACCCCGGATAGCGAAAGAGGGCCCCGCCGGCGGCGGGGCCCTTCTTCCGGTATCGGAGGTGGGGTCGCGGGACTCCCGCCGGTCACCAGCTCCGCAGCAAGGAGATTCGCTCCCGGATCTGATCGGCCGAGGCCATCGGCACCGGTGGACCCCCGCAGGCGTTGCGCAGCTGCGTGTGGATCGCGCCGTGGGACCTGCCCAGACGGCCGGAGTACACCGAGACCAGCGTGTTGAGCTGCCGCCGGAGGTCCTTCAGCTCCGCCGCGGAGGCCACCCGGGCGGCCGCCGCGCCCGCGTGCGCGCCCGGGCCGCCGGCGTTTCCCGGCAAGGTGGTGCCGGAGATGGCCGGATCCGTTCCCACGCCCACCACGGCGACGGGCCCGGATGCGGTGACCTCGCCGGAGGTCCGCCGGATCTGCTCCTTCTCCCGCTGGCGCAGGAGCGCCTTGACGTCATCGGCACCCAGCAGACCCGGCAGCCCGATGTAGTCGGCCTCCTCCTCGCTCCCGGCGAAGGTGGCGGTGCCGTAGGAGGACCCTTCGTAGACGATCTGATCGAGCTCCGCGTCCGCTCCGAGGGATATGTATCCCCTGTCCTCCTCGTCGGCGGTGTCGGGTTCGTCCTGCTGCTGGTTGGCCTGGGCCAAGAGTTCGTCCTCGAGCCCCTCCTCGCGGTGGGGTTTGCCCAGGACGTGATCCCTCTGGGCCTCCATCTGCGACGCGAGCTGCAACAGGACCGGGACCGACGGCAGAAACACCGACGCGGTCTCCCCGGGCCTCCGCGACCGGACGAACCGCCCGATGGCCTGGGCGAAGTACAGGGGGGTCGACGCGCTGGTGGCGTACACGCCCACACACAACCGCGGCACGTCCACCCCCTCCGACACCATGCGGACGGCGACCATCCACTCGTCCGTCGAAGCGGAGAACGCGCCGATCCGGCTCGAGGCAGTGGGATCGTCGGACAGGACGACGACGGGGGCACGCCCCGTGATCTCCGTCAGCAGCGCCGCGTACTCGCGAGCGCGTTCCTGGTCGGTGGCGATCACCAGCCCGCCGGCGTCGGGGACGCCGCCGGCCCGGATCTGCCGGAGTCGGGTGTGCGCGGCCTGGAGCACCGCCGGCATCCAGTCGCCATGGGGGTCCAGGGCGACCCGCCAGGCGCGGGAGTTCTGGTCCGCGCTGAGCGGTTCGCCGAGCCGGGCGGAGAACTCCTCGCCGGCGTTCGTGCGCCAGCGGGCCTCGCCGGAGTAGGCCAGGAAGACGACGGGCCGCACGACGCCGTCGGCCAGGGCGTCAGCGTAGCCGTAGGAGTGGTCCGCCCTCGACCGCTGATGGCCCTGGCCATCGGGCTCGTAGGTGACGAACGGGATGGGACTGTCGTCCGAGCGGAAGGGGGTGCCGGTCAGCGAGAGCCGACGCTCGGCGTCGTCGAACGCCTCACGGATGCCGTCGCCCCAGCTCTTGGCGTCCCCGCCGTGGTGGATCTCGTCGAGGATCACCAGTGTTCGGCGGGATGCGGTCCGTTCGCGGTGTTTGAAGGGGTGCGAGGCCACCTGGGCGTAGGTGACCACCACGCCGTGGAATTCCGGCGCCAGTGCCCCCGAGGAATTGGAGTACTCGGGATCGAGCGCGATCCCCGCCCTCGCGGCGGCCTCGGCCCACTGGAATTTGAGGTGCTCGGTGGGGGCGACGACCGTGATCGCGTCGACCGTCCGGTCGGCCAGGAGCTCGGTGGCCACGCGCAGACCGAACGTCGTCTTACCGGCGCCGGGGGTGGCCACGGCGAGGAAGTCCTTCGGCCGTGCCATGAGGTACTTGCGAAGGGCGGTCCGCTGCCATGCGCGCAGTGGTGCGCCGGTGGCCGTCGCGGTGGCGGGATCTGCGGTCTGCTCCTCGGTGCCCGGGACCGCGCCGGGATCACTCACCAGGCTTCAGGGTCTCGTAGACGCGCTTGCACTCGGGGCAGACCGGAGAACCCGGCTTGGCGGACCGGGTGACCGGGAACACCTCGCCACACAGGGCGATCACGTAGGAGCCCATGACCGCGCTCTCGGCGATCTTGCTCTTGTCCACGTAGTGGAAGAACTTGGGCGCGTCGTCCTGCGTCTCCTCGGTCGTGGTGACCTCGGGACGCTCGAGTGTCTTGGTCCGGGTGGTGCTCACCCCCTCATGATGCCGCACGCCACGGCCGCGGCGCCAACGCCGGAGTACCTTGGGGCCATGGCACCCGACTCCCGTCGCACGCGGTCCGAGGATCGGGACGGTTCCGCGAGGCCCGTTCTGATCACCGCCGCGCGTGAGTCCTACCGGGACGAGCTCGCGGCGCGGAAGAAACGGTATTTCCTCCTGATGTCCGTCCGGATCCCGGCGTTGCTCCTGGCCGCGGGTTCTCTGGCTCTGTGGAACAACCCGTGGATCGCACTGGCCATCGTCGCGGGGTCCATCCCGATCCCGTGGATCGCCGTGCTCAGCGCCAATGACAGGCCGCCGCTTCCCAAGGGGCAGGCACGTCTCTACACCGCAGGCGCACTGTCCGCGAACACACCGTCCGTCGTGCCGCCGGGGCTCTCGGGCATCTCCTCGCGTCCCACTCTCTCCCTGCAGGGCCCGGTGGGCGAGGACCCGGGACCCGAATGTTCAGAACACGGGCACGGTCCCGGCAACGGGACCCCGGACGGCCCCGGCTCCCCCGGCCGTGCCGACGGCCCCGGCGAGAGCGACGACGCGCGGTGACCCCTGCAGTCCCCACGCTGACCCGGCTCGCACCGCTTCTGGCGGAGGCCTTCCGCCGCCACCGCTTCACGGTTCCCGGGTTGGAGGATGCCCTGGGGCCGGCGGCGATCGCAGCCCTCGCGCGCTCCGATTCGGCATCCGTCCGGAGACACGCCCGCTCAGCCGGGCCGACCGGGACGCTGGTCCGGTTGTTCGTCCTGAACGACGCGGTCCCCGAGAGCGAGATCGTCCGGGTCCTGCCCGGGGTGGACATCGAGGACGGGATCGACGCCGGGTTGTGGACGCGCCCGTCCGCGCCCGGAGGAAGCCTTCGTGCACTCCTCGACCTCCGCCCGGTGGACACGGGCCACGGCACTCGATGGGTGTTCGCCGACATAGACGGGTCGATGGTGCACTCCTCGACGAGGTCCGATCACGTTCTCGGAGTGGGGCAGGCCACGCTGTCCCTCCTGAAGATCACCCCCACCTCGCGGGTGGATTCGGTTCTCGATCTGGGCACCGGTTGCGGCATCCAGATGGTGCACGCCCTCGAGACCGCGGCCACGGCGACGGGAACCGACATCACCCCGCGGTGCCTGGCGTTGGCCGCCGCCACGCTCGCGATCAACGGGCTGGACGGGGAACTGCTGTCCGGCCCCTGGTTCGAGCCCGTGGCCGACCGCCGATTCGACCGCGTCGTCGCCAACCCGCCGTTCGTGGTGGGCCCCGCGGATCCCGGGCACTCGTACCGGGAATCCGGCCTCGCCCTCGACGGTGCGAGTCAGACGGTCGTCTCCGGGGTCGACGGCCACCTGACCGAGAACGGCACCGCGGTCATCCTCGCCTCGTGGGTGGAGCGTCGGCACACCGACTGGAGGACCCACGTGGCGTCGTGGATCCCCTCGGAGGGCGTGGAGGCCTGGGTGCTGCGTCGCGACCGCTCGGACCCCGAGCTCTACGTGTGGACATGGCTCACCGACGAGGGCATGGATCCGCGGGACGAGTCCACCGCCCTCGCCGCGGAGACCTGGCTCGACCATCTCGGCGACCACGAGGTCGACGGGGTCGGGTTCGGGTACGTCTACCTACGGCGGATCGACGGCGCCTCGTCCGTGCTCTGCGAGGACCTGACCCACCCCTTCGACGAGGGGCTCGGCGACGAGGCCGAGGCCTACTTCGCGCGGTCGGCGTGGCTGCGGTCGGCCACGAACCAGCAGGGCGGGCAGGCGCGGGCTCTGGACACGACCGTGTTCACGGTCTCCCCCGACGTGCATCTCCACTCCTCGGAGAGCCTGGCGCCGGACCCCGATCCCCCGGGAGAAGAGGATCCCGATTCCGAGGCGCGGACCGGATCGGTGATCGTCGAACGCGTCACCGGCGCGCGCTGGCGCCACGAGATCGATCCCCTGACCGCCACCGTCCTCCGGGGTGCACGGATGGGCGCGCTGCCCCTCGAGGATCTGGTGGTCCTGGCCGCCGCCGGGGCGGGCGAGGACCCGGCGACACTGGCGGACCCCGTGCGCAGGGTCGTGGCCGACCTGTTCCTCCACGGTGTCGTGGTCCCCGCCGGGGTTCCCGGAATGCTCCCGCCCGGCGTGTCGGCCGCGGCC
>NZ_JAALDW010000374.1:0-1691 GCF_014145055.1 Dietzia sp. DQ11-38-2 | reverse complement strand
TCCCGCGGACCGATGAGAGCCGTGATCTCGCGGGTCACCGAGGCGTCTGTGACCGTGGACGGGGCCGTGGTGGGCGCACTCCCCCGCGCCGGACTTCTGGTCCTGCTCGGCGTGTCGACCGACGACGACGAGACGGACGTCTCCACGATGGTCCGCAAGATCGCCGAGTTGCGCATCCTGCGGGGCCGGTCGGGCGCGGACGACGACGGTGCACTCCGGGACGATGCGGTCCGGGACGGTGCGGTCGAGGTGGGCGCGGTCGAGGTCGGCGCGCCCGTCCTGGTGGTCAGCCAGTTCACCCTCATGGGGTCGACGACCAAGGGGCGCAGGCCGTCGTGGTCCCGCGCCGCCCCTGGCGAGCAGGCCGAAGCGGCCGTCGACGCGGTGGTCCGCGGTCTCCGGGACCGCGGTCTCGAGGTCACGACCGGCAAGTTCGGCGCGATGATGCAGGTCAGTTCTGTCAATGACGGCCCGTTCACCGTCCTCGTCGACACCTCGGGTTCCCGCGCCTCGTGACGGGCGTCATCATCGCGGGAACATTCCCGGCGGCCCCGCCGTTGTAGCAGTACGTGACCGTGACCCGGCCACGCGCCCGTTCCGTCCATCAGCAACCGACCGCCGGCTCTGATCCCCCGGACCGGCAGGAGGAGGAGACATGACGTCAGCCACCACCCGATCGGATCGTCGGACGGAGGCGGAGTCGGAAGGCCAGAGCCCCAGCGCGGACCTCGTCCGCGTCTACCTCAACGGGATCGGCAAGACCGCCCTCCTCAACGCGGAGGACGAGGTCGAGCTCTCCAAGCGTATCGAGGCCGGTCTGTACGCCTCCCACCTCCTGGCCACCAAGAAGCGGATCGGCCCCACCAAGAAGGCGGACCTCAAGGTGATCGTCGCCGAGGGGGAGGCGGCCCGTGCACACCTGCTCGAGGCCAACCTCCGACTGGTGGTCTCCCTGGCCAAGCGCTACACCGGTCGCGGGATGCCACTGCTCGATCTCATCCAGGAGGGCAACCTCGGACTGATCCGAGCCATGGAGAAGTTCGACTACGCCAAGGGGTTCAAGTTCTCGACCTACGCCACGTGGTGGATTCGCCAGGCGATCACCCGGGGCATGGCCGACCAGTCCCGCACCATCAGGCTCCCCGTGCACCTGGTGGAGCAGGTCAACAAGCTCGCCCGCATCAAGCGGGAGTTGCACCAGCAGCTCGGACGCGAGGCGACCCTGGATGAGCTGGCGGAGGAGTCGGGAATCCCCGCGCACAAGATCGAGGAGCTGCTCGATCACTCCCGGGACCCGGTGAGCCTGGACATGCCGGTCGGCGCCGACGAGGAGGCGCCCCTGGGCGACTTCATCGAGGACGCCGAGGCCACCAGCGCCGAGAACACGGTCGTGACCAACGTGATGCACTCGGACGTGCGCGCGGTGCTGTCCACGCTCGAGGAGCGCGAGCAGCAGGTCATCACCCTGCGCTTCGGGCTCGACGACGGCCAGCCGCGTACTCTCGACCAGATCGGGAAGCGTTTCGGTCTGTCGCGAGAGCGTGTCCGTCAGATCGAGCGTGAGGTCATGGCGAAGCTCCGGGAGGGGCGCCGCGCCGACAAGCTCCGTTCCTACGCGGTCTGAGGGACGGACGGGCCGCACGGGCGCAGGACGCAGCCCCGGCTCCCCGAGGCGGGTTCACCCCGCCGAG
>NZ_JAALDW010000038.1:0-2447 GCF_014145055.1 Dietzia sp. DQ11-38-2 | reverse complement strand
GGCGAGGCGGTCGCGCGGCTGGTCGACGTCGACGCCGCCGTGGAGGTGCTGCGCGGGAAGATCGAGTTCGAGCCGGGTGAGGAGGGCCGCGAGACGGAGATCCTCCGCTATCTCCTGCGCAGCGCCACGGTCGACGTGGTGCGCGAGATGTTCCGCGGTCTCGACCTGGCCCCCCTCGTCGAGGCGTTCGACGGGTCGGTGACCCTGACCACCGGCGCCAGTGTCACCGCGGCGGAGTTCCTCGACGACCTGCCCGAGCTCTCCGATCCGGACCTCTACGACCGGATCGCCGAGCGCGCGGGCGCCCAGACCGTGGGGCAGAGGGCGGGGGCGATCGAGTTCGCGCTGGAGGGGCTCTACCTCTCGCGGCGCCTGTCCAAGGAGACCGGGGACGGCGCCGCCGTCTACGGTTGACCCCCGGGGTCGACGATGGTGGCCGAGGAGCCGCCGGAGCAGGAGGGACGCGATGTCGCGAGACGAGCCCCGCGCGCGGTACGGACGATACGTCGGAGGCCCCGACCCTCTCGCGCCCCCGCTCGACCTGTCCGAGGCGCTCGAGGCGGTGTCCGAGGGGGTGATGTCCGGGTACTCGCCCGAGCAGTCGATGCGCGAGTTCCTCCGCCGGGGCGGTCGGGGCCAGGCCGGTCTCGACGACCTCGCGGGCAGGGTGCAGCGTCGGCGCCGTGAACTGCTCGAGCGCGGCCACCTGGGCGGGACCCTGGAGGAGGTGTCCGAGCTGTTGGACAAGGCGCTGTTGGCCGAACGCGGGCAGCTCGCCCGGGACACGCAGATGGACCCGATGGATCGCACCCTGCGAGAGATGACCATCGAGAACCTCCCGGAGTCCCCGGCCGCGGCGGTCGGCGAGCTCGCCGAGTACGACTGGGCCTCCTCCGATGCGAGGGAGGCCTACAGGAGGATCCAGGATCTCCTCGGAGCGGAGGCGCTCGAGTCGCGCTTCGCGGGGATGAAACAGGCCCTGGAGAACGCGACCGACGCCGATCGTGCGGCGGTGTCGGAGATGCTCGCCGACCTCACCGAGTTGCTCGACAAGCACGCTCGTGGGCAGGACACCCCCGAGGACTTCGAGCGGTTCATGGACAAGCACTCGGACTCCTTCCCGGAGCAGCCGGCCGACATCGACGAGCTCATCGACGTGCTGGCCCGGCGCGCGGCGGCCGCGCAGCGGATGATGCGGTCGATGACGCCGGAGCAGCGGGAGGAGTTGATGGCGCTCTCGCAGCAGGCGTTCGGCTCACCGGAACTCATGGAGCAGCTGGGTCGGCTCGACGGGCTACTGCAGTCACTCAGACCCGGCGAGGACTGGGACGGCTCCGCGGACTTCGACGGCGAGGAGGGACTCGGTTTCTCCGAGGGTGCCGCGGCGATGGCGGAGCTCGGTGACCTGGACCGTCTCGCCGAGCAGCTGGCGCGGGGCAGCGAGGGTTCGCCCCTGTCAGAGCTGGACCTCGAGGCCGTGGCCCGCCACCTCGGGGGAGAGGCCGCGGTCTCTCTGCGCACGCTGGCGCGGCTCGAGCAGTCGATGCGCGACTCGGGTTACCTGAGCAGGCGCCCCGACGGCGACCTGAGGTTGTCCCCGGCCGCACTGCGCAAGCTCGGCGGTTCCCTGCTGCGTGACGCCGCCCGTCGGCTCTCGGGTCGCACCGGCGCCCGCGAGACGCGGATGTCCGGGGCGGCGGGGGACCAGACGGGAGCGAGCCGCGCCTGGCGGTTCGGTGACGTGGAGTCGTGGGACGTGCCGCGGACCGTCACCAACGCCCTGTCCCGGGTCGTGGCCGAGGGTGGGGACCCGGGACAGGGAATCCGGCTGCTGCCGGACGACATCGAGGTCAGAGAGACGGAGTCGCGGACCCAGGCTGCCGTCGCGCTGCTGGTCGACACGTCGTTCTCGATGGCCATGGAGGGCCGATGGGTCCCGATGAAGCGCACCGCGCTGGCCCTGCACCACCTCGTGAGTTCGCGGTTCCGGCAGGACACGCTCCAACTCATCTCGTTCGGCCGCTTCGCCCGGACCCGGACGGTGGAGGACCTGCTCTCCCTCGACGCGGAGTACGAGATGGGCACCAACCTCCACCACGCCCTACTCCTGGCCGGCCGGTTCTTCCGGAGACACCCGTCGATGCAGCCGGTCCTGCTCATCGTCACCGACGGCGAGCCCACAGCTCATCTCCTGGGCAGCGGGGAGCCGTGGTTCGGCTACCCACCCGCACCGGAGACCATCCGCACGACCGTCGACGAGTTGGACCGCGTGGCGCGGTTCGGTGCGCAGACCACGTTCTTCCGGCTCGGCGACGACCCCGGGCTCGGTCGCTTTCTCGACGCGCTGGCCCGCCGGGTCGGCGGCACCGTGGTGGCCCCGGACGTCGACGACCTCGGGGCCGCCGTGGTCGGCAGGTTCCTCCACACACGGCGCGGCCGCCCGGGCT
>NZ_JAALDW010000373.1:0-1710 GCF_014145055.1 Dietzia sp. DQ11-38-2 | reverse complement strand
TTCCGGAGCCCGGCTCCCGCACCACCAACCGGGTGGCCGCGAGCTCGGCGATGGTCACCGGGGTCCGGCGCCGTGCCCACGGATGTGACGGCGGGACCACCACGACCAGCCGATCGCGGGCGACGGTGCCGGAGTGCAGGCCGGGGGGCACCGTCGGGGATTCGATGAACCCGACATCACAGGCGCCGTCCAGCACCAGCTCGGCGACCCTCACCGAGTTGTGGACCTGCAGGTGGATGTTCACCTCCGGTCGCGCACCGCTCAGTGCCCCCAGCCAGCGGGGCATCAGGTGTTCTGCCACGGTCATGCTCGCGCCCACGGTCAGGGTGGCGGACCGTTCGGACTGCAGGCTCTGCGCCACCTCCAGCAACCTGCTCGTCTCGCCGAGGACCCGTCGCGCCCAGTGGGCCAGCACCGTCCCGTGAGGGGTCAGCGTGGCACCCCGCGGATGCCGCCGCAGCAACGGCATCCCGAACTGACGCTCGAGTTCCTTGACCGCCCTGCTCGCGTTGGGCTGTGCCATCCCGACCTTTCTGGCCGCCGCGCTCAGACTGCCCTTCTCGTCGACGCCGACCAGAAGCTCGAGCACGAGCAGGTCGGGCCACCTTTTGGTCATGCGATGAGCATATGGCAACCGTTCCGGTCATGTGTTTCTGATATACATCGATGCCGTACTGCCGGCTTCCGCGCGAGGTGCCGGGCAACCACCCTGGAGCCATGGACACCCCCCTGGCCACCCGGCCGCGCCGCCACACACCCCCGGCGGGGTCGTCTGCGGAGACGGCGCCGCCCCGCTCGGCGCGTGCGGCGGTGCCGGGTACGGCGCTGACGCTCTCGGGCACGGCCGTGGCACTGGCGGTCAGCCACCTGCTCCCCACCCTCAACCCGATGCTCGTGGCGATCGTGCTGGGCGCTGCACTCGGCAACATCGTGCGGGTTCCGACCCGTGCCGCGGCGGGCCTGGCCTTCTCGTCCCGGACACTGTTGCGGATCGGGATCGCCCTGCTCGGCCTCCACCTCGTGCTGGGCGACATCACCGCCCTGGGGTGGCAGGTCATCGTGCTCGTCGTCGTCATCGTGGTCCTCGGAATCGTCGGCACCCTGGCGCTGGGCGGCGCGCTCGGCCTCGGCTGGACCCAGCGCCTGCTCATCGCCTGCGGATTCTCGATCTGCGGCGCGGCGGCGGTGGCCGCCGTGGACAGCGTCTCCGACGCCGACGAGGAGGAGGTCCTCACGGCCGTCACCCTCGTCGTCGTCTTCGGCACCCTCATGATCGTCGCGGTCCCGGTCCTGTCGACGGGGCTGGGATTGTCGGACACCGCAGCGGGCATGTGGGCCGGTGGATCGATCCACGAGGTCGCCCAGGTGATCGCGGCCGGCGGCGCGATCGGCGGCTCCGCTCTGGCGGTGGCCACCGTCGTGAAGCTCGCCCGCGTCCTTCTGCTGGCCCCCGTCGTCACCATCATCAGCCTCCACCGGCGTCGGACGACCGGCGCCGACGGCAGGGGCACGCGGCCTCCGCTGGTCCCCGGGTTCATCGTCGCGTTCGTGATCCTGGTCTGCCTGCGCTCGTCCGGGCTGGTCCCTACCACGGCCCTCGACGTCGCCTCCGCGGCGCAGACCGTACTGCTCACGTGCGCCATGTTCGCGCTCGGGACCGGGGTGCGGCTCGCCGCGATGCGCAGGGTCGGCGCGCGGCCGGTCATCCTG
>NZ_JAALDW010000372.1:0-1119 GCF_014145055.1 Dietzia sp. DQ11-38-2 | reverse complement strand
GGCCTGGACTCCCGCCGCGCGCACCGATCCGGACCGGGACCTGTCGGCGCGGGCGGCCGCGGTCGCCGACCTCATGCGGGGCCGGCGCACCACGATTCTCACCGGCGCGGGGATCTCCACCCCCTCCGGGATCCCCGACTACCGCGGCCCCGACTCCCCCGCCCGGACCCCCATGACCTTCCAGCAGTTCGTCGGTGACCCCGGGTTCCGGCGCCACTACTGGGCCCGGAATCACCTGGGTTGGCGACACATGGAGGCCGCCCGGCCCAACGCGGCCCACGCGCTGCTGGTCGACTGGGAGCGCCGGGGGCTGGTCCACGGCGTCATCACCCAGAACGTCGACCTGCTCCACCTCAAGGCGGGCAGCCGCCGGCTCGTGGACCTCCACGGCACCTACGCCGTGGTGACGTGCCTCGACTGCGGGCTGCGCCAGAGCAGGTGGGCACTGCACGAGGAGCTCGACCGCCTCAACCCCGGGTTCGCGGAGCGGGTGGCCACACGCGGCGCCATCGAGGTCGCCCCGGACGCGGACGCCGTTCTCGCCGACACCGCGGACTTCCGCATGGTGGACTGCCGCCGGTGTTCGGGAGTGCTCAAACCCGACATCGTCTACTTCGGGGAGAACGTTCCGGCGCACCGCGTGGCCGCGGCCAACGACCTGGTCGACGAGTCCGACCTCGTCATCGTCGTCGGGTCCTCTCTCACCGTCCGGTCCGGGTACCGGTTCGTGCGGCGTGCGGTGACCACCGGCACGCCCGTGGTCGTGATCAATCGCGGCCACACCCGGGCGCACTCAGAGGCCACCCTGACGATCGACGGCGACTGCGTGGACGTGCTCGCCCTCGTCGACCAGGCCCTGTAGAGACAAGGCCCTGTAGCGACCAGGCACTCCGGCGAGGTCTAGAGCGCCACCAGGTCGTCGGCGTGCACGAGCGGACGTCCCTGGCCCGCCGTACCTCTGCCCGCGGCGCGGTCGGCCAGTCGCGAGCGCACCTCGATCGAGTCGTACTGGGCGATCCCCCTCGCGACGGTCTGACCGGCGGGATCGCGCATCTCGATCACGTCGCCGAAGTGGAACAGCCCGTCGACGCCGGTCACACCCGCCAGCAGCAGCGAGCG
>NZ_JAALDW010000371.1:0-1472 GCF_014145055.1 Dietzia sp. DQ11-38-2 | reverse complement strand
TCCCACGCCGCGGCGGCCGGGCTGGCCTCCCTACCGGTGGCGTCGGTGGTGGTGGACTGCGAGAGCGGTCGGTTCCGCATGGGCCTGGCCTCCGAACTCGCCGCCCACCTGGGCGCCGAACACATCCCGCTGGGCGAGGTGACGGCCGAGGGGCTGACCGACACCGTCCGGACCCGCACGGCCGCGCGACAGAGCCCCGCACACCCCGAGGGAGAGGTGGCCTGATGCCGCAGGGACAACCGACCCGCGTGCCCGACGACGGGCTGAGCACCCGGCAACGCCGCAACAAACCCCTGATCATGGTCCACACCGGGCCCGGCAAGGGGAAGTCCACCGCCGCGTTCGGCCTGGCCATGCGCGCGTGGAACCAGGGCTGGGACATCGGCGTGTTCCAGTTCGTCAAGTCCGCCAAGTGGCGCATCGGCGAACAGACCGTGATGGAGCGCCTCGCCCGACTGCACGCCGAGACCGGTGAGGGCGGGCCCGTCGAATGGCACAAGATGGGCTCCGGCTGGTCCTGGTCGCGCAAGGACGGCACCGAGGAGGACCACGCCGCCGACGCCGCCGAGGGCTGGGCGGAGATCACGCGCCGGCTGGCCGTCGAGCGACACGACCTCTACCTGCTCGACGAGTTCACCTATCCCATGAAGTGGGGGTGGGTGGACGTCGAGGACGTGGTGGAGACGCTGACGTCGCGGCCCGGTCGCCAGCACGTGGTGATCACCGGCCGCGACGCCGACCCCCGGCTGCTCGACGCCGCCGACCTGGTGACCGAGATGACCAAGGTCAAGCACCCGATGGACGCCGGCCAGAAGGGGCAGAGGGGGATCGAATGGTGACGCACCTGCCCCGGCTCGTGGTGGCGGCGCCGGCGTCGGGTCACGGCAAGACCACCGTCGCCACCGGGCTCATGGCGGCGCTGCGGCGCAGGGGCCTCACGGTCTCGGGCCACAAGGTGGGGCCCGACTACATCGACCCGGGATATCACGAGCTCGCCACCGGACGACCGGGCCGCAACCTCGACCCGCATCTGGTCGGCGAGGACGCGATCGTTCCCCTGCTGCTCCACGGGGCGCAGGCCGAGCCGCGCCCGGCCGACGTCGCCGTGATCGAGGGCGTGATGGGCCTGTACGACGGCCAGATCGGCGGCGACGGCTTCTCCTCCACCGCCCACGTCGCCGGCCTCACCGACACCCCGGTGCTGCTGGTGGTCGACATTTCCCACGCCTCGCGCAGCATCGCCGCCGTGGTACTCGGCATGGCGACGTTCGACCCCTCCGTCCGCATCGGCGGGGTGATCCTCAACAAGGCCGGGTCTCTCCGCCACTCGGATGAGGTACGCCGCGCCCTGGAGCCGCTGGGGATCCCCGTGCTCGGGGTGCTGAGCCGGGACGACGAGGTCACCGCGCCGTCCCGTCACCTCGGCCTGGTCCCGGCGGCGGAGCGACCGGGAGCCGCCGGTAGCCTCGACC
>NZ_JAALDW010000370.1:0-3170 GCF_014145055.1 Dietzia sp. DQ11-38-2 | reverse complement strand
GGTGGTGACGATCCGGCGGACGCGCCCGGGGCCGTGGGTGGCCACCCCGGTCAGTGCCGCATGAAGGGGGGGACGTCGATGTCGTCGTCCTCGTCCCGGCGGCGCGATCCCTGGGAACCCGCGCCGGCCTGACCCGACTCACGGCGCTCCTCTCGTCGCCCGCCGTCGAGGGGGGTCGATCCGAGCCCGGGGGCACCACCGGTTTCTCCGGACCCTCCCGGGACCTCCTCGTCGTCGAGGTGGTGGCGGCCGCGCCGCGACTGGCCCGAGCCGGAGGTCTGCCGGGAGCCGCCCTCGAACCCGGCGGCGATGACGGTCACCCGCACCTCGTCGCCGAGGGAGTCGTCGACGACGGTGCCGAAGATGATGTTGGCGTCGGGGTGCGCCTCCTCCTGGACGAGGGTCGCGGCCTCGTTGATCTCGAACAGGCCCAGGTCACTGCCGCCGGCGATCGACATGAGTACGCCCTTGGCGCCCTCCATCGTCGTCTCCAGCAGCGGCGAGTTGATGGCGGCCTCGGCGGCCTTGTACGCCCGACCCTCGCCCCGCGAGGAACCGATCCCCATGAGCGCGCTGCCGGCCCCGGACATGACGCCCTTGACGTCGGCGAAGTCGACGTTGATCACGCCGGGGGTGGTGATGAGGTCGGTGATTCCCTGGACGCCGTTGAGGAGGACCTCGTCGGCGGTCTTGAAGGCCTCCATCATGGACACGCCGGCGTCCCCGAGCTGGAGCAGCCGGTCGTTGGGGATCACGATAAGGGTGTCGCAGGCCTCGCGCAGGCCCTCGATCCCCGCCTCGGCCTGTCCCCCGCGACGCTTGCCCTCGAAGGAGAACGGGCGGGTGACGACGCCGACGGTGAGCGCGCCGAGCTTGCGCGCGATGGCCGCGACGACCGGCGCGCCACCGGTGCCGGTACCGCCGCCCTCCCCGGCCGTGACGAAGACCATGTCCGCACCCTTGAGGACCTCCTCGATCTCGTCCTTGTGGTCCTCCGCCGCCTTGCGCCCGACCTCCGGGTCGGCCCCGGCACCGAGGCCGCGGGTGAGTTCGCGACCGACGTCGAGCTTGACGTCGGCGTCGGACATGAGGAGCGCCTGAGCATCGGTGTTCACCGCGATGAACTCGACGCCCTTGAGGCCCTCGTCGATCATCCTGTTCACGGCGTTGACACCGCCGCCCCCGATTCCGACGACCTTGATGACTGCGAGGTAGTTGTGCGGTGAGCTCATCGAGGCCCGGCCTTCCTTTGGGGTGTCGTGCTCGGTTGCATGCTGTCTCGACGAAAGACTGTCGCCCAACCCTCACCCTCTACTTGAGGGTTAAAGTTGCTGGTCAGAGGCGGTTTCCGCCGTCGGGTCACACGGTAGGGGCACCGGCCCCGCCCGTCCACGAGGCTCGCGGGCGTGTCGGTCTACCGCGACGCCGGCAGTGCCGGATTGGAGACGTTCCAGATCTCGCCGGGCTGCTCGAGGACCATCTGCAACGCGACCGCCTTCTCGTGGTCGCGGCCGGCGGCCCCCCACTCGACGATCCGGCCGTCGACGAGAGTGAGCACGATCGACGCCGGCGTCTCGACGTCGACCGACGCGATCTCCTGGCCCGCGGTCCCCCGGACCTCCGCGAAGACGATCGAGAGGTCACGGACGATCCCCGGCAGGTCGGAGCGGGCCTCCTGCCCCACGGTGAGTTCCGGCGTGCCGGGAGGCGGGTCACCCTGTCCGAAGTCGATCCCCTGACCGTCGACGAGATGCCGTGCGCCGTCGACCTCGACCACGACCAGGGCCGTCCGTTCGATGAGCGAGATCCGCAGGGTCGACGGGTAGTCGCGGGTGACCGTGACCTGGTCGACCCTGGGGATCCCCGCGACACGCCGCGCCACCGCGTGGGTGTCCACCTGGAGCAACGGGGTACCGGGGGACACCGCCGCCCGCTCGGTCACCGCCTCCACCGGGATCGTGCTGGTCCCGGTCACCTGGACCTGCCGGACGGAGAACACCGGCAGGAAGTACATCGCGATGTACCCGACCAGCAGGACGACCAGGGCCACACCGAGCCCGATGTAGATGCGGTTGGTACGGCGACGCCGCCTGCGCAGGGTGGCCCGGACCGCGGGATCCGAGTGGCGCACCCGCTCGTCGGAGCGACGGACGGCGGCCGCGGCGAGCCGTCGGTCGGGATCATCCGACGTCGTCGGATCCACCGCGTCCTCGCGTGGCTCATCGGTCACCGCGGTGTCCCCCTCACGAGGTGGCCCTCGTCATGACCCCGTCCCGCTCCCCGTGGGCCCGGCCACGATCCTCGGGCCGAGCGTCGTGATGTCCCCGGCCCCGAGGGTGAACACCACGTCGTCGGGCCGGACGACCTCGAAGACCGTGGCCAGGGCCGTGTCGAGGTCGGGCACGTGGTGGGCGGGGGAGCTGACGTGGCGGGCGACGAGTCCGCCGTCGACACCCGGCTCGGGCTGCTCACGCGCGCCGTACACATCGAGCACCACCACCTCGTCGGCGAGGGACAGGGCCCGCCCGAACTCCTCGGCGAAGATGCGGGTCCGGGAGTACAGGTGGGGCTGGAACACGGCGATCAGACGGCCGCCGTCCGCGGAGACGATCTCCCGCCCCGCGCTCAACACCGCCCTGACCTCGGTGGGATGGTGCGCGTAGTCGTCGAAGACCCTCGCCCGACCACCGCGGACGGTCGCCGTGCCCTTGGGCTCGAAGCGTCGGCCCACTCCCCCGAAGCCGGACAGGCCGGCCAGGAAGTCCTCGACGTCTATCCCGGCGTCCCCCGCGACCTCCCGGGCGGCGAGCAGGGCCGCGAGGGCGTTGAGCGCCATGTGGCGGCCCGGGGTACCCACGTGGAGGTCCCCGCGCGGGCGGCCGTCGAGCGTGAGAACGGCCCGGGTCCCGCCCGAGTCGACGTCGATCCCGGCGAGCTCCCCCGTGACTGGCAGGTCGGTCTCCGGGCCGCCCGCGGTGCGGTACCCCACCACCCGGACACCCGCGGACGCCGCGCGGCGGGCGCGCTCGACCGCTCCCTCGTCGTCCAGACACACGACCAGGGCGCCGGTCTCCGGGATCCGGGCGAGGAACGTGTCGAAGACCTCGAAGTACGCCTCCGCCGTACCGAAGTGATCGAGGTGGTCGGGCTCCGCGTTGGTCAGGATCACA
>NZ_JAALDW010000369.1:0-4284 GCF_014145055.1 Dietzia sp. DQ11-38-2 | reverse complement strand
CCTGGCCTGCCCAGCACCCCCTTGACTTGTGCGCCCCCTTCGGCCTGCGCGTCGGGAATGCCCACGTCCGGCTGACCTGCGCGGCGCTACTGGTCCATAGAGGACACACAAGGCTGGGCGGACCTTCGGGGGCCGGCACCACTCGGCCTCCAGGGTGGGTTGATGGCCGCCGGGGCGGCAGGCGGGCCCGCCGGGCTCGCCGGGTCCCGTGCCGGTCGCCCTGAGGTGCGCGTGCGCAATGGTCCCGAGCCGCCGCACAAGTGTGCGGAATGCGGTCGAAGAGGACGCATAGGCCGAAGAGAACGCATAGGCCGAAGAGGACGCATAAGGCAGGGGGGCGAGGCTGACGTGCCGAAGCAGAGGGCGAAGCGGAGGCGGCCGGGGTGGGTTTGGGAGGCGCGGCAGAGGCGCTCCCTGCCAGGCCCCCCCGGCGACTAGAGGGCGCCGGACGTGAGGAGGTCCAGGACGCCGGCGGCGTCGTCGGCGATAGCGGAGAACCCGGCTTCACGAAGTTCGGCGTCGCCGATACCGCCCGTCCGCACGGCTACCGAGCGGATGCCCAGTTTGCCGGCCGCGATGGCGTCCCACGTCGCATCGCCCACCATGATCGCGTCCGCGGCGTCGACGCCCGAGCGCTCGAGGGCGATCGCCACGATGGTGGGATCGGGCTTGGCCTGGTCGACGTCCTCGCCCGTGGTCACGGCGTCCACGTGGTCGTCGACATCGAGAAGCTCCCGGGCCTGCTCGAACTCCGACGGTGCCGCCGAGGTCGCGAGCACGACGATCCACCCCCGCTCCTTGGCGCCACGGATGAGGTCGCGGCCACCGGGGAGCAGGCGCAGCGTCGCCTCCGCGTAGTACTCAGAATGCAGATCCTTGGCCCGGCTCGCCACGCGTTCGCGGTCCTCGTCGTCGTCGACACCTGCGAGATCCAGGAGTTCGTCCACCAGCGTGGACCCGTCCTTGCCGATCCGGTGGTGCACCTCCACGAACGGCACCGGCGCGCCGGCCTCGGCCAGGGCGCGGTGCCAGGTCCAGACGTGGACGTAGGTGGAGTCGACCAGGGTGCCGTCGACGTCGAGGAGGAGGGCGCGCGGTGTAGTGGTCATGCGTCCGACCGTGCACCGCCCTCGGGAGGCCGGCAACCGGTGGCCCCCGCCCGGGTGGCGACCGGTGGCGACAAGCCCGGGCCCGGCGCACCCTCGGAGCCATGACACGTTTCGGATACACGCTCATGACCGAACAGTCCGGCCCCAAGGAACTCGTCCGCTACGCCGCCAAGGCCGAGCAGGCGGGATTCGACTTCGAGGTGGCCTCGGACCACTACTTCCCGTGGCTGTCCTCGCAAGGCCACGCGCCGTACGTATGGAGTGTCCTGGGCGCCGTGGCTCACGTCACCGAGAGGGTGGACCTGTGCACGTATGTCACCTGCCCGATCCTGCGCTACCACCCCGCGGTGGTGGCACAGAAGGCCGCGACCGTGCAGATCATGTCCGACGGCCGGTTCATGCTGGGCATCGGCGCGGGGGAGAACCTCAACGAGCACGTGGTGGGTCAGCGGTGGCCCTCGGTCGACGAGCGACACGAGATGACGGTGGAGGCTCTGGAGATCATCGGCGAACTGTTCGACGGCGGCCTGGTGACCTACTCCGGCGAGCACTTCCGCGTGGACTCGGCCCGGCTGTGGGACCTGCCCGAGAAGCGGGTGCCGATCGGCGTGGCAGCCGGCGGGGAAAAGGCCGTCGGCCGGCTCGGGCCGCTCGCCGATCACCTCATCGCCACCGAGCCGGAGCCCGCCCACATCGAGAACTGGAACGCGCTCGAGGGACGGAAGAACATCGGTGACGGTGCCCGGGCCATCGCCCAGATCCCCATCAGTTGGGATCCCGAGTCCGAGAAGGCGGCCGTCGAGCGGGCGCACGACCAGTTCCGCTGGTTCGCCGGGGGCTGGGCCGCCAACGCCGACCTGCCCACCACCGCCGGATTCGCCGCCGCCACCAAGTTCGTCCGCCCCGAGGACGTGGCCGAGCAACTTCCCTGCGGTCCCGACCTGGACGCGATCGTCGAGAAGATCCAGCCCTACTGGGAGGCCGGGTACACGGACGTCGCGCTGATCCAGATCGGCGACTCCACCCTGGACCGGTTCCTCGAGGAGGCCGCCGAGCCGCTGCTCGCGCGGTTGCGGGAGGCCTCCCCGAACTGAGGCAGGCCGATCCCCGACGTCGAATGGCTGGCGGGCCTCTCTCGGGCGGGGCCTGCTGGATGGCGGGGCGCGGTTCTAGTCGCCGGCTCCGGGCAGGTAGTCGTTGGTCGTGGCGGCGGCACCGTCGACCTCGGTCTCCAGCAGCCCGTTCTGGTACATCCACCTCGCGTATGCCGCCCAGTCCTCGTCCGACTGCCGACCGAAATCGTCCTCGGGTAGCAGCTCGAGCGTGGCGTCGATCATCATCTCCAGGATGTCCGGGTCGTAGGAGCCCTGGGTCTCGGGGGTGAGGGCGTCGATCGCGACCTGCCGGTCCCGCAGCGCCGCGGCCTGACCCTCCGCGGTCCCCGCGAGGAAGTGCCGCACCCGCTCGGCGTAGTCGGCGTCGTCGGCGAGGCGGGTCGGGTTGGCGATGATCACCAGTTCCGCGTAGTCCGGCACCCCGAGTTCGGTGGCCGGCAGCACCACGACGTCGCCCTGAGCGGTGAGCTCGACGCCCTCGATGTTGCGGAATGCTCCGAAGATCGCGTCGACCTGGTCGGTGAGGAGCGCCTGGTTGAGGCTCTGCTGCACGTTGGGGGTGGAGATCGAACCCGGGTCGACCCCGGCCTCCCGGGCGATGAAGTCCAGAGTCGGCTGCTGGGAGGCCAGACCCGACAGCCCCACGGTCCTGCCCTCCAGGTCGGCCGCGGTGGTGATCCCGGACTCCGTCCTGGCGATCAGCGAGGTCAGCGAGGTGGGGATCAGGGCGGCCACCGAGATCACGTCGAGGCCCTGTTCCGCGGCGATGAGGGTGTCGGGCTCATACGAGATGGCCAGGTCCGCCCGCCCCAGGGACACCTCCCGCGCGGCGTCGGCCGTGTTGGCGGGCGTCATGAACGTCACGTCGACGCCGGCGTCGCCGTACGCGCCGGTGTGCTGCGCGGTGTACAGCGCCACGTGATCGGGATTGGGGCTCCAGTCCAGCAGGACACTCACCGGTGCGGCTCCGGTCTCGGTCGTGTCCGCATCGTCCGAAGCCGCCTGGCATCCGGTCAGGGCCAGCGCCGCAGCGGCGGCGATCGCGAGCATGCGGACGCCGGGTCGGGTGACGCCCGGTCGGGTGACGGTCCGGCGTGGGGCCGCGCTGGTGGGTGTGTGGGTCATGATGGGGTCCTTTCGGTGGGGGTGTTCCACGGGCAGATGAGTCGTTCGAGGATGGTCACGGTGGCCAGCAGGACGCTGGACATGATCGTCAGCACGACCACCTGGGCGAAGACGAAGTCCGTCTGGAGACGCGGGATGGCCTGCAGCATGAGGTACCCCAGGCCGTTGGTCGACCCGGTGTACTCGGCGAACACCGCGGCCACCGGCGCGAACGTGACCGAGACGCGCAATCCGGCGAACCCGCGGGGCGCGGCGGACGGCAGACGAACCCGCCAGAAGAGCGACCACCGGGTGGCGTGCAGGCTCCGCAGCGTGTCGATCACCCGGGCGTCGACGGCCCGCACGCCGGAGAGGAGGTTGAGGGCGACGGGGAAGAAACACAACAGGGCGACGACGATGACCTTCGGCGCCATCCCGTACCCGAGGGAGATCGTCAGTAGCGGACCGATCACGATCACCGGGATGGCCTGCGAGGCGACCAGCAGTGGGGTCATGGCCTGACCGATGGTGGGCACGAACGCGCTGATGATCACGACGATCACCGCGACGACCACTCCGAGGACCACACCCAGGAGGGTCTCGGAGGCGGTCAGCAGCGTGGCGGAACCGAGCCGGTCGGGCCAGGTGGTCACGAGCGAGTCGAGCACGGCGCCGGGCGCGGGGATGACGTAGGCCGGAACGAGTTCGAGCGCGGTGATCGTGATCCACGCGGCGAGGACCAGCAGGATCGTCACGCAGGCGGGAGCGGCGGATCGGAGGACTCGGATTGTCATAGGGCGGCTCCGCCGTCGGCCAGGTGGGATTCCCGCGCCAGGGCCTGGAGCACGTCCTGGCGGGTCGCCGCGAAGGCCGGGTCGCCGAGGAGGGCCTCGCGGGGGCGGTCGTCGCCGAACCACCCCGGCCAGGTGGACACCACGCGCGCCGGGGAGTCGGCC
>NZ_JAALDW010000368.1:0-4454 GCF_014145055.1 Dietzia sp. DQ11-38-2 | reverse complement strand
GGCGGCGCCGCCCGGGGGCGGGGCCATGGTCTCCGAGTCGGGGACGCCGGACACCGTGGAGTCGCCACCGCCGCAGGCGGCCAGCATCCCACCCACCACGACGAGGGCGGCCCCGAGCGCCGCGGACCTGGCCGTCACGAGATCTCCGCCCGTCCACCGGTCACCGTGATCCGGCCGCCCTCGAACTCCATGACCTGGCCGTCACGGGTGGTGCGCAGCGCGCTGGTGGGATAGCCGAGCCGGCCGCGTTCGTAGTCGACCGTGCCCCAGGCGTCGAACACCGGCCCGCGAGGCACGGCGTGCGCACCGGTGCGGGCGGACCAATAGATCGCCCCACCCTGGAAGCGGCTGAAGGCACCGCCCCGGGTGGACAGGGAGATCTCGTCGGTGACCGGGTACCCGAGCTCCGAGTTCTCCGCGCCCGCCTCCCGGTAGGTCGTCAGGATGGCCCCCTTGACGACCCTGGGGCCCGTGGCGGAGGACCAGTAGACGGTCCCGCCCTGGAAGCCCTGGACCACGCCGGGCTTGTTGGGATTGGTGATCTCGTCGGTCGTCGGGTACCCGAGGTCGCCGCGTTCGGCGCCGCGCTCCTGCCACATCGACCTGACCGCCCCACGGATGGCGTGCGCGCCGGTGGCGGGCGACCAGTAGATGACGCCGTTGTGGAACTGGGTGAACCTGCCCCTCCCGTCGGGCGTCGTGGTCTCGCCGGAGGTGGGCAGCCCGAGCGGGCCGTCAGGACCGCCCTCGGCCTGGTAGGCGGCGCCGATGGCCCCGAGGACCGAGTGCGCGCCCGTCTGCTGCGACCAGAAGGCGCGTCCGAAACGGAAGTCGGTGGCCTTGCCGCCCCGGACGTCGTACTCACCCGTCAGACAGGGGCCCAGACCGGGCTGACGCTCGGCGACGCGGGCGATCTCGCCCTGTGCGGCGCACGGGGGTTCGACGTTCTCGATCCCGACGGCACCCGCGAACTGCGGCCAGGCCTGCATCATCTCGAACTGCCAGTACGGCCACGTGTGCGTGCCCGACGGGCGGAAGTTGGCCGTCACCTCGACACCGGCGGCACGGGCCTTGTTGACGAAGGTCTGGGTGGTCATCCGCGAGAGCAGTTCGAGCCCGTAGCCCGGGAAGTTGGTGGGGATGTCCGGCAGGCCCGACGGCTGGTCCCACGGCCCGGTGTTCCCGCTGCCCGCGGACACGTAGATGCTCCGACCGCGGAGCTTGTCGGTGTGGAGCTTGGGGTCCTGCTCCTGCCACCGGGTCGAACCGAGCGGTCCCCACATGCTCTCGGCCTGGTACCCGCCGGCGTCCTGCATGGCCACTTTGACGGCCTCGGGCATTCCGAAGCTGGTGGTGTCCAGGAATCCCGAGTAGCTGGCCGCGAACCGGAAGTGCTCGGGGTATCGCTGCGCGAGCATCATCGCGGCGGTACCGCCCATGGACAGACCCGCGACGCCGTGCTCGTCGCCCACCCGCCAGTCCCGGGCCAGCAGGGGTGGGAGTTCCTCCATCAGGAACGTCTCCCACTGGTATGCCGAGCCGTTGGCGTCCGCCACCCAGTCGGTGTAGAAGCTCGACTCGCCGCCGACGGGGAGCACGATGATCGCGTTCTTCGCGTCGAAGAACTGGGAGATCTTGGTCTCGAGGGTCCAGCCGCTGGCGTCGTCCCGCGCGCGCAGGCCGTCGAGCAGCAGGAGCGAGGGGTACGTGCGCTCCGGCTCCGCGTTCCATTGCGCCGGGAGCATGAGCTGCACCTGGATGGCCTGCTCCATGGCCGGCGACTGCACCCACAGTGCGACCCGGTTGGCCGTCTTCCACTCGACCCGGTCCAACCGGACCCCCGACGGGATGGTCGTCGGTACGCGCAGGGACGGGGAGTCCACGCGGCTCTCGGCCGGCTCCGCCCCGCCGGCGCCGGTCTGCGCCGGGCCGGCGGTCGCCGGGGGGTTCTGTGTCGGGGAGTTCTGGGCCGGGGTCGCCCGGACCGGCGTCTCCTGCGCGCCCGCAGCCGGAGGGACGACGAGGCCGGAGCCCACCATTCCCACCACGAGAGGGGCCGCCAGGAGGGACGCCCACCGGGTGCGGGGGCTCGCGTGTGCGCTGGGGGTCGCCATGTGAGGTTCTCTTCCTTGCCGCGTCGTCGCCGACCGTCTCGGTGAACGGGCCGCGGAGAGCGACCCGGACAGCTTCTTCCCGGGGCCCTGGTCCGTCGTCCGCCCGCGGGCTCCCCTCCCGCGGCCGAACCCGGTGGTCACGCAAGCGACCGGGGCCCCGCACGAGAATCTACGCACGGGGCCCCGGTGTGACGGGTGAGGACTCGCTGAGCGGAGCCCGATTCGTCGGCTATCCGGTCGTGATCACCACGCGAAGGCGTTCATCACGGGCAGGATCTGCGCCGAACGGGCGGCGATCAGGTCGTCGTTCCAATAGCCCCAGCCGTGGATGCCGGTGGTGCGGTAGTCGAACGTGGCCTGGTTCGGACGGGCGTTGAGGGTGTTCTGGAACGCGATGGTCGATCCGCGCGACAGGCCCTCGAGGATGATGCCATTGAACGTGTTGAACACGGCCTGCAGGCTGGAGGGCTGGTCGTACTGCCCGGGGATGGCGGACCCCGCGGTGATGTACATCGGGATGTCGCGCAGCTTGTCCGCGTTGAGCAGCGGGTCGTTCTGACCCCAGCGCGGCGAGCCCGGCAGGCCCCACATCGCGAACGGGTCACACTTGCACTGGTCGAACATCGCCAGCGGGATCATGGTGTACATGCCCGGTGCGGTGGGGTTCATGTAACCGGAGAACACCGAGACCTGCTTGAACTGGTTGCGGTGCTTGGCCGCGAGCATCGCGGCGGCGGACCCGCCCATGGAGAGCCCGGCGATGGCGTTGTTGTCCGTGCGCACACCGAAGTGGGCGTTCAGGTACCCGGGCAGCTCGCGGGTCAGGAAGGTCTCGTACTTGTACTCGAGCAGGTTTCCGCCCAGGTTGATGGGCCGATCCCAGTCGGAGTAGAAGGAGACCTGGCCGCCGACCGGCATGACCAGGGTGATGTTGTCCTGGAGGAAGATGCGCTGCGCCTGGGCGTCGCGGGTCCACGCGTTCCAGTCGTCCCGCGCACGCAGACCGTCGAGGAGGTACAGGCCGGCGTTGCCGCCGAAGCGGGCGGGCTGGACCTGGACCTTGATGTGGCGGTTCATCGCCGGCGACCAGACCTCGCAGAGCTGGACCCACGAGGCGACCGGATCCCAGCTACAGCCGGGGCGCAGCCAGTTGCGGAACCCGACCGGGTTCTCGTCCCCGGCGGCCGGCCGGAACGCGGGGGCGGCGTTGGGGGCATCGCCCGATCCGGCCGATCCTGCTGATCCGGCGGAACCGAGGCTGGCCGATGAGCCCTGCTCGGTGGCCTGGGCGCCGGCGAGGGCGGGGGCGCCGACGACGAGGCCTGCAGCCGTCGCCAGGGCGGTGAGCCCGGCGGCGAACTTGCGCCGGAGGGTGGTCTGGGACATTCGTGGGTTCCTTTGTTCGTTCCTGGTGCCCTCAGGTCTCCCGGGGCATCGGTGACGTCCATCGGACCGGCCCCACCAGGGGAGGACCGGAACTGCGACATCGTAACTGTCGCTCAATCTGGGACAGGTGTTACAGGTCGGGGACCTGATCGATCTCCTACTGTTATCGATTCGAGATAACAGCTGGGGCCACACTACCGAGTGCCCTGGTACTTCTCCACTTTCTCAGGCATCGGCAACCCGCACCTCTGCACCTCGTACGCAGGGATTCTGTTGATGCGGTACTCGGCGAATGAGAATGCATTAACCAGGTTGGACCAGCGCTTCTCCAGCGTCAAGGGCCCGGTATAGGAGTCGATCAGGGCCTGGGTGGCAGGACACGTGAGTGCCACCTCCGCCTGGTTGACCCAGTTCACGTCGATCCACCGCGGGAAGTTGACGGGATCCTCGATCACCCCGGTGCGCGCGAGCACCCAGTCGTACGGCAGGAACTTGTCGTGCCCGATCCGGCCGTCCTCCATCCGGTCCGTGTGCGCGGCCAGGGGGGAGGCCAACCCCACCGTGTCGTAGACGTCCACGTCGAGCGGGAGGTTCATGCTCGTCATGCCCAGGTTGAGGAACACCACCGTCTTGAGTGGGTCGTCCGGCAGTTCGAAGGGCTCCAGGCCGGGCATCGGGCGGTCGTAGGCCACCACGTCCCACCGGTCCTGGAAGCCCGGAACCGGGAGGAAGACCGCTCCCGTCCGGTTGGTCGAGACGTCCCGCACCAGGGCCCGCATCCGCGGGAAGTCGAGGTAGTCGTCGGCCAGCAGCGGATGTCGGTGGCCGGTGCGCTGGATGTAGTACTGCCGCTCGTCGACGATCCCCGCGGCGGTGATGGTCTCCGGCTCGTCCCGGAACGGGTCCTGGACCACCTCGACGGTCACCGCCCACCCGACGACGACGAGCCAGGCA
>NZ_JAALDW010000367.1:0-2831 GCF_014145055.1 Dietzia sp. DQ11-38-2 | reverse complement strand
CCCCACCCCGCCTGACAGGGTCACCGTGCACCCGCCACTCTCGCGTGTTCCGCTGAACGGCACGCTTGATTGTGGTGGCCGGTCGGCACCGAGAGACTGACGGCATGACAGCGAAGACCAAGCTCACCGCGGCGATAGTGGGATCGGGAAACATCGGTACCGACCTCATGTACAAGCTCGAGCGCAGCGAGTTCATCGAGCCCAAGTGGATGATCGGTATCGACGCGGAGTCCGAGGGGATGAAGCGTGCTGCCGACCACGGTTTGACGTGCATGTCGGGTGGGGCCGACGAACTGCTCGACTCGATCGAGGCGGGGGGCGAGAAGCCGGACCTGCTGTTCGAGGCGACCAGCGCCTACGTCCACAAGGCCTACGCCCCCCGTTACGAAGCCGCGGGCATCATCGCCGTCGACCTCACCCCCGCCGCGGTGGGCCCCATGGTCATCCCACCCGCGAACCTGCACGAGCACGTCGAGGCGCCCAATCACAACATGGTCACCTGCGGTGGCCAGGCCACCATCCCGATGGTCCACGCTGTCTCCTCGGTCGTCCCGGTGGAGTACGCCGAGATCGTCGCCTCCGTCTCCTCCGAATCGGCGGGGCCGGGCACCCGGGCGAACATCGACGAGTTCACGGAGACCACCAAGCTGGCCATCGAGAAGGTCGGGGGCGCCAAGCGGGGCAAGGCGATCATCATCCTCAACCCGGCCGAACCGCCGATGATCATGCGCGACACCATCTTCTGCGCGATCCCCGAGGACGCGGACCAGGACCTCATCACCACCGCCATCCGCAAGCGCGAGAAGGAGATCCAGGAGTACGTCCCCGGATACCGGCTGCTCCAGGAGCCACAGTTCGACCCGCCCACCGAGATCACCGGCGGGATGGCGCGGGTCGCCATCTTCGTCGAGGTCGAAGGCGCCGGGGACTTCCTCCCGCCGTACGCCGGCAACCTCGACATCATGACCGCCGCCGCCACGAAGGTCGGCGAGGACATCGCCAGGACCAGGCTCGCCAGGACCGAGCCCGCCACCACGACGCCCGGAGTGTGAGGACCATGGACAGGACCAACCCGTACAACGCGGACGCCCGTGCCTACAGCTCGGAACTCGACATCCGGATCACCGACTCGTCGCTGCGCGACGGCTCTCACCACAAGCGCCACCAGTTCTCGGTCGACGACGTCCGCGACGTCGTCACCGCGCTCGACGGCGCCGGGGTCCCCGTCATCGAGGTCACCCACGGTGACGGGCTCGGCGGTGCCTCATTCAACTACGGCTTCGCCAAGTCCTACGACCAGGACCTCATCAAGGTCGCCGCCGAGACCGCCACGCAGGCCAAGATCGCATTCCTCACCTTGCCGGGACTGGGGATCAAGGACGACATCCTCGCCGCACGCGACAACGGTGGGTCGATCTGCCGGGTGGCCACGCACTGCACCGAGGCCGACGTCTCGATCCAGCACTTCGGTTACGCCCGCGAGCTCGGCCTCGAGACCGTCGGGTTCCTCATGATGAGCCACACCCAGCCGCCGGAGGTGCTCGCCAAGCAGGCCCGCGTCATGGCGGACGCGGGATGCCAGTGCGTCTACATCGTCGACTCGGCGGGCGCGCTCGTCATGGACCAGGTATCCGATCGGGTCGCCGCGCTGGTCGCCGAACTCGGCGACGACGCCCAGGTCGGATTCCACGGCCACGAGAACCTGGATGTGGGCGTAGGAAACTCGATCATGGCCATCCGGGCCGGGGCTCAGCAGATCGACGGCTCCACCCGCCGCTTCGGCGCCGGTGCCGGGAACACCCCGGTCGAGGCGCTGGTCGGCGTGTGCGACAAGCTCGGGATCACCACCGGCGTGGACTTCTTCAAGATCGCCGATGCCGCAGAGGACGTGGTGCGACCGCTCATGCCCACGGAGTGCGTGGTCGACCGGTCCGCGCTCATGCTCGGCTACGCGGGCTGTTATTCGTCATTCCTCAAGCACGCCGAGGGACACGCGAACCGCTACGGCGTGCCGTCGTCGGAGATCCTCATCCGCGCCGGCGAGCGCCGCCTGGTGGGCGGTCAGGAGGACCAACTCATCGACATCGCCTTGGAGATCCAGAAGGAGCAGGCGAACGCCTAGGCTCATGTCATGGTCGTGGACGAAGTGCTGCCGCTGCTCACAGCGGCGGCACTCGGTCTCGCGATCGGGATCGAGCGGGAACGCAGTCCTGAGCACCGGTCCCGTCGGATAGGGGCGCGGACGTTCCCACTGTTCGCCCTCGCGGGTGCGATCGGGGCCCTCCTGGGACCCGTCGGTCTCGCGGTCGCCCTGTCGGTGTCCGGGGCGGCGATCCTCGCCTGGTACTGGCGCGTCACAGCACCCGCGAGGGTGGATGACGGTGCCGACGATGTGGGGATCACGACGATGGCGGCGGCGATCGTCACCACCCTGCTCGGGGCACTCTCGGTGGCCGATCCCGCACTCGCGGTGGCCCTGGCGGTAGTGGTGGTGATGCTCTTGGCCGCCAAGCACCGGCTGCATGACTTCGCGCGTCACGCCCTGGACGACCGGGACGTCACTGACGCCATCACCCTGCTCGTCGTGGCGTTCCTCGTGCTCCCGCTCATGCCGGACAGGGCGTTCGGCCCGTACGATTCACTCAATCCACGCACCATCTGGATCCTCGTGGTCTTCCTCACCGGGATCGGCTGGGCCGGGTACGTGGCCGCCCGTCTCCTCGGCCGGAAGTGGGGTCTGTTCGTCACCTCGCTGGCGGGGGGCTTCGTGTCCGGCACGGCGTCCACGGCCATCGCGGCCAGGGCGGGGCGCGGCGACGCCGCAGCCCGCC
>NZ_JAALDW010000366.1:0-3813 GCF_014145055.1 Dietzia sp. DQ11-38-2 | reverse complement strand
GGCTGGTCGAGGACACCCGAGACCGTGCGGCGGAAATCGCGTCCGTCCGGGCGGAGCTGGCTGCGGACCATCCAGCGGCGCGACTCCAGGGACAGGTGGGCGGCCTTGGGGATGAGCATGGCCTGCCGGAGCAGCGCCGCGGTCTCGCGGAAGTCGTCGGTGTCCTGCCACGCCGGCGCGGAACGGTCCCGGAGCATCGCCTCCACCGACGCCGCGCCGTCGGTGGTGAGGCGGCGTTCGGGGAGCCGGGGAGCCTGGTCTGCAAGAAGACGGGGCACCAGGGCACGGCGTTGGGCGCGATCGCGGATCGCGGCGTGGCGGGTGGCCAGGGGGTGCGGAGAACCGACGACGACGAGGCCCCGCACCGCACGAGGCCGGTGGTATGCCGCCGTCCAGGCCACGAATCCGCCCTCGCCCTGTCCCACGATCACCGCGGAGGTGTGCCCGAGCGCGCGGATGAGGTGCGTGATGTCCGAGGCCAGGGTCCATCCGTCGTACCCGCGCGGTGGTTTGTCGGAGTCCCCGTGGCCCCGCAGGTCCACCGCGACGGCGTGGAATCCGGCCTCGGCCAGCGCCACGAGGGGTTTGCGCATGGTCCACCAGATCCCGCCCAGGCCGTGGATCAACACCACCAGTGGCGGGAGTTCTCCGGGGACGGTGTCGGCCGGAAGGGCCTCGGCGACGTGCAGACGGATGCCGTTGGCCGAGACGTCACGATGCCGCCACGACCCGTCGATCCTGACGATCGACGGGTCGGGCGGCCGGTGTGCGGGAGTATTCAGCTGCGCGTGGCGGGCTGGGGGGTCTCGGTGACCCGCACCGTCCCGGGCCGCGGCTGGGTGCCCGTGGGCATGGCCAGCTTGAGGTCGGACACCGAGTCGATGGTGCGCTGGGGCTTACGGATCTTCTTGACCTTGCGGTAGCCGAGCAGGGCGCAGACCGCCGCCAACAGCACCAGCACCACGAAGACGATGAGGAATCCGATCCAGTCCCAGGACTGGGTGCCGAACCACAGGGAGATGAGCTTGGCCCACATGAAGACGAACGGGAAGAACGACATCAGCAGAAGCACGAGCGCCGCGACGAAGAAGCCCGACCCGGTGGCGGCCCTCTTGACCTGCTCGGTGACCTCGGTCTTGGCGAGCTCGATCTCCGCGCGGACGAGCGTGGACACCTGCGTGGTGGCGTTCTTGACCAGGGTTCCGATGCTGGCGTCGCCCCGACCGATCGAGTCCGCGTCGTGCAGGGGGATCGATGCCTCGGTCGGCGAGTGGGTTCCCTGGGCGTGGCTCACGGTTGTTCCTCCATAGTCAGGCGACGGATGCACCGTCGTCCATCGTGCCACGACACGTGGCCGCCTTCACCCGCTACCCGGTCAGCCGCGCGTGCCCTTCTCCCTGATCTGCTCCATGATGGTCGGATCGGACAGGGTCGAGGTGTCCCCGCCGTCGCGGCCCTCCGCCATGTCCTTTAGCAGACGCCGCATGATCTTCCCGGAGCGCGTCTTGGGCAGTTCGGGCACGATCGTGATGTCGCGGGGCTTGGCGATCGGGGAGATCTCCCGCGACACCTCGGCGCGCAGCTCGTCGATGAGCTTCTGGCGGTCCTCCTCGGCGTCGACGTTGCCGCGCAGGATCACGTACGCGACGATCGCCTGGCCGGTGGTCTCGTCGTTGGCGCCCACCACTGCCGCCTCGGCGACCGCGCGGTGCCCGACGAGGGCGGACTCCACCTCGGAGGTGGAGATGCGGTGGCCGGAGATGTTCATCACGTCGTCGACGCGCCCCAGCACCCACAGTGCGCCGTCGGAGTCCCACTTGGCGCCGTCACCGGCGAAGTAGTACCCCTCCTCGGCGAACCGGGACCAGTAGGTGTCCCGGTAGCGCTCCATGTCGCCCCAGATGCCGCGGAGCATGGACGGCCACGGCTCGGTGAGCACCAAGAAGCCCTGTTCCTCCGCGGCGACCTCCTTGGCCTCGTTGTCCACGATGGACACGGAGATGCCGGGCAGCGGCCGCATGGCCGATCCGGGCTTGGTCTCGGTCACGCCCGGCAACGGGGAGATCATGATCGCACCGGTCTCCGTCTGCCACCACGTGTCCACGATGGGGGCGGTGCCGCCGCCGAGGTTGTCGCGGTACCAGCGCCACGCCTCCGGGTTGATGGGCTCACCCACGGAGCCGAGCAGGCGGATCGAGGTCAGGTCATGGGCGGCCGGGATCTCGGCGCCCCACTTCATGAAGGTCCGCACGAGGGTGGGTGCCGAGTAGTAGATGGTGACGCCGTACTTCTCGATGATCTGGAAGTGGCGGTGCTCGTCCGGTGAGTTGGGGGTGCCCTCGTAGACGATGCACTCGGCACCGTTCGAGAGCGGGGCGTACACGCCGTAGGTGTGCCCGGTGACCCAGCCGACGTCCGCGGTGCACCAGTAGACGTCCTGGCCGGGCTTGTGGTCGAACACGTTGTGGTGGGTGTACGACGCCTGGGTGAGGTAGCCGCCGGAGGTGTGGACGATCCCCTTGGGCTTTCCCGTGGTCCCCGAGGTGTAGAGCAGGAACAGGGGATGCTCGGAGTCGAAGGCCTCGGGCGTGTGCTCGGTGGACTGCTGCGGGACCACCTCGTCCCACCACGCGTCCCGGCCCTCGGTCCACTCCACGTCGAGCCCGGTCCGACGGACCACGAGGACGGTCTGCACCGATTCGGCGGTCCCCTCGGCGTCGACCCCGTTTCCGGAGAGCGCGTCGTCGACCCCGGCCTTGAGCGGCGCGGGCTTACCGCGACGGAACTGGCCGTCGGCGGTGATGACGACCTTCGCCTCCGCGTCGTCGATGCGCTGGCGGAGCGCGTTGGGGGAGAAGCCGGCGAACACCACGGAGTGGGTGAGCCCGAGGCGGGCGCAGGCCAGCATCGCGATGTAGACCTCGGGCAGGAGCGGCATGTAGATCGCCACCCGGTCGCCGGCCACGAGCCCGAGGGAGCTGAGGTAGTTGGCCGCGCGGCTGACCTCGTCCTTGAGTTCGGCGTAGGTGATGTCGCGGGCGTCATCCTCCGGCTCGCCGATCCAGTGGATGGCCACCCGGTCGCCGTTGCCGGCCTCGACGTGACGGTCCACGCAGTTGTGGGCCACGTTGAGCTTGCCGCCGACGAACCACTTGGCGACCGGTGCGTCGGACCAGTCGAGCACCTCGGACCACTCCGTGGACCAGTCCAGGCGCCGTGCCTGCTCGTCCCAGAACGCGAGTCTGTCAGCGGCTGCGACGTCGTAGAGGTCGGCCTGCGCGTTGGCCTGGGCGGTGAAGGCGGGGTCGGGTGCGTAGGTCTGGGTGTGGTCGTGATCGGTCATCAGCGGCTCTCTCTCGGGATGTGTGTTCACGGCGGCCGGAATCGACACGGCGGAAGCGACCGAACCGGTTTCTGTGAGCGTAGTCACATACGCTCGACCGTGTTTCGCAACACACCCGATAGGGGGGCGCGGGGGGAGTGGGGGTCAGGACTTCCGTTCGCGGCCTGGGGATTCGACGGCCTCGCCGCCGTCATCAGGGGTGGTGTCGCCCTTCTGCTGGGCGGGAGTCTCGGCGTCGGACCGGCCTCCGCCTGCGGGGGATCCCGGTGACGCCGTCGTCGTTCCCGTCGACTGTCGCGCGTCCCGGGAGTCCTCGGTCGTGGTCGCGGAATCGTCGGGCGTCTTGTCGGGCGCGTTGCCGGGCGCCTTCGGCGTGGTCGCCTCGCTGTTCTTCGCCTTCCCGTCGGCCGCCGCGCCGGCCGGCGCCGTCGCCGCGGACTTCTCCGTCGTCGCCGGGGCGGTCTCGCGCA
>NZ_JAALDW010000037.1:0-11293 GCF_014145055.1 Dietzia sp. DQ11-38-2 | reverse complement strand
CGCCGGTCGCGGTGGCCTCGATCACCACCCATCCGGCGGGCGTGTCGAGCACCCGCACGGCCCTCCCTGTGGTCCCGCGCGTGGTGGTCACGCCTCAGACCACGCTCGGCCGGTCCGGGTCGGTGACGTCGGCACCGGCCGTGTCGAGGCGCTCGAACAAGGAGTCGGCGCCGTCGCGGGCGACCGCCGACATCTCGGCGGTGGTGATGGGCACCGCCTGTAGTCGCGTGAGCAGCGGCCCGGTTCCGTCCGGCCCGCCGGTCTCGTCGACCACCTGCAGTCGGGGCCACAGGAACGGCGGCGCCAGGACCAGGTGCTCGCAGCGCCGACCGGAATCAACGATCCCCACCGCGTTCGGGATCACCGCACCCGGTGCCACGTGGATGGATCCTGAGGCCACGGCCAGCGCGCACGCGTCCAGGACGTCGGCCATGGCCCGGTGGCCGGTGCGACCCACGGTGACGAACTCACTGCGGATCTGTCGCCCCTCGGGCGTGGTGACGTTGGTGGGCAACTCGCGGGCACCGACGGTGGCGTAGGTGGTGAACCCGGGGGCGGGGACGTTGTCGACGACGACGACGTCGCAGTGCCACTGAGTGGTCTGGCCCTCCTCGTCGGCCTCCGTCTCGTGCGGGTAGTGCAGGACGCGAACCGACTCTGCCTCGCCGAAGAGGCCCTCAAGCCCGGAGAGATTCGCCTTGTCAGGGACCGGCGCTGTGCTTTCGCCGATCACGCCAGCTCACGCAACCGCGGCTCGAGATCGGTCTTGAACAGGTCGAGGAAGCGCTTCTGATCATGGCCGGGCGCGTGGAACACCAGGTGGTTCAGGCCCGCGTCGACGTAGTGCTCGACCTGCGCCACGGCGTCGTCTGGGTCCGAGGCCACGATCCACCGCTTGGCCACCTGCTCGATCGGCAGCTCGTCGGCCAGGCGTTCCATCTCCCGCGGTGAGTCCACCGAGTGCTTCTGCTCGGGGGTCAACGACAGCGGCGCCCAGAAACGGCAGTTCTCCAGCGCCGCGGCCGGGTCGGGATCGTAGCTGATCTTGATCTCGATCATCCTGTCGATCCGGGAGGAGTCGCGATCATTGATCCCCGCGCCCTCCTCCACGGCCGGCAGCAGCTTGTCGGTATACAGCTCCATGCCCTTGCCGGAAGTGCAGATGAAGCCGTCGCCGACGCGTCCGGCGTACTTCGCCACCACCGGGCCGCCGGCGGCGATGTAGACCGGGACGCCCTCGGCGGGAACGTCGTAGAGGAACGCGTCCTTGGTGGTGTAGTACTCACCCTCGAACGACGTGGTCTCGCCGGTCCACAGCTCGCGCATGAGGCGGACCGATTCGCGCAGGCGGGCGAACCGCTCCTTGAACTCGGGCCACTCGCCCTGATGGCCCGTGGCGATCTCGTTGAGCGCCTCACCGGTGCCCACGCCCAGGAACACGCGGCCCGGGTAGAGGCACGCCATGGTGGCGAAGGCCTGCGCGAGCACCGCCGGGTTGTAGCGGAATGTGGGCGTGAGCACGGAGGTGCCCAGTTGCAGTCGCTCGGTGCGCTCCCCCACGGCCGTCATCCACGCGAGGGAGAACGGGGCGTGCCCGCCGTCGTGACGCCACGGCTGGAAATGGTCCGAGACCGTCGCCGAGTCCATCCCTGACTGCTCCGCCAGGACCGCGTACTCGACCAGGTCGCGCGGGCCGAACTGCTCGGCCGAGGCCTTGTACCCGAGCTTCAGGGCGGAGGTGGGGGGCATCGACGACTCCTCAGAGGTTGTGTGAGCGTGAGGTCACCGACGCTGTGGTCGGGGCACTACAGCCGAGTATGCCAGCGGTAGCGCCCGGGAGTTCCGGGCGTGACGCCGAGAGGGCCTCGCCCCGGCGTCCACGAAAAATGCTGATAAAAAGCTGAGGTCGCTTGCGAGGTTCACCAGTTGGGAGCCTACTCAGGCTCGCCTGCGGGCAAGCCGGTACACCTGACAGCGCCGATAAGGATTTGCCAATCCAATTGGATTGTGAAGAAATATGTGCAATCCTCTTACGGGGCCATCGAGGCCCGACGTCGATCAGCGTTCGAATGCGTACGGGGCCGACACACCACATCAGATTCGGGCCCGACTGGCGGCCCCCACGGAAAGGCGCGTCACGTGAACGCCAACCACCCCCTCCCCCCTGACGCCCAGCTCAGACAGCAGGAGCGCAGCCGCAAGCGCAAGGCGATTCTCGCCGGCGGCGTGGTCCTCGGCCTCGGTGCCGCCGCGACCCTGGCCGCGTGGTCCGATGATGTGTTCTCCTTCGGCGAGTTCGGTACCGGCTCCTTCGAGCTCCAGGGCAACGTCTACGGCGACGCCGCTGCGGGCTATGAGAATTACGACGAGGCGAACGGTGGCGCCTTGTCGTTCGTGATCGCCCCGATGAACATGGCTCCCGGCGACACCGTCTACGCGCCGATCTCCATCGCCACGGCGCTGACGACGTCGACCTCTGCTGACGTGACCCTGGCCGGTGCGACCAGCACGGGGGATCAGACCCTGTTCAACGCCCTCCGGTACGAGGTCCGGACGATCGCTGCCGGGGGTGTCTGCGACGCGACGGTCTTCGGCGCCGGCACTCCGTGGCATGCACAGTCGGCTCTCGGCGTCGGGGAGTCCGCTGCCTTCACGGTAGGAGCCGAGCAGGCGGACCCGCGGCACCTGTGCTTCGCGGTGACCCTCCCGGATACCGAGGCCAACGGCGCCGACGAGATGCAGGCGCTCACGACCGGCCCAGTCGTCTGGCAGTTCACCGGCGAGTCTGTCCCGGCCACCTGATCCGTCTCTGATCGCGGGGGGCGTTGCGGTGAGTCCCGCCACGCCCTCCGCTCTCCCATGTAGTGAAAGGACGACGGGTGTCCGATTCCCCCTCTCCCGCCTCGACAACCGATCGCCGTCGCCGCGTTCGCGCGCTGCTCGCAGGCGGCCTCGTGCTCGGTCTCGGCGCTGCGGGCACGCTCGCGGCATGGACGGATTCCGAGTTCGCACGCGGCGTCTTCACCTCGGGGCAGTTCAACATCCAAGGCAACGAGAGCACTTCCACCCCCCCGGCCAACGGCACGTGGACTGACCACTACACGGCCGCGGGCGCCGCGCAGCTACAGTTCTCCACCGGTTTCAACAGCCTCTCGCCCGGTTCCACCGTGTACGCGCCCTTCTCGCTCCGGATAGACCCCACCCGGGCGAGCTACGGCGCAACAGTGCACATCAGATCAACCGCCAGTACGGGTGACACCACCAACCTGATGCCCAAGCTCAGCTGGAAAGCGCGAACCGGAATCGCGCCCGCGACCTGCGCGGCTGGGACCTTCACCGGTGGAACCCCACTGGTGCCGTCACCGGACGGGGCGGGAGTGCCCATGAACTACACCGCGCCGGCGACTCCTCCGTCTTTCACCCTCAGCAACGCCGGAGCCCCCTCCACGACCCCGGTCTCGGTGTGCTTTGCCGTGACCATGCAGCCACAACCGGCGAATGTGGCCCCCAACGATCCTTCGTGGACGTTCACGACCCCGGTTACCACGACCTGGGAATTCTCGGCGGAATCGACCCCATAGCAGTCCCAGCCGCCACGATCCCAGACGTCATGAAAGAAGGAGGTGAGACCGATGTCTGCCCCACTAGCACGCACCCGCATCGGACTCGCCGCCCTCGCGACGGCGGCGGCTGCAGGCGCAGCGTTAGCAATCACTCCAGCCGGTGGGACGATGGCGAGCTTCGTCGACCGCGAGTTCTCCCGAGGCGTTTTCACCTCCACCAACTGGAACGTCCAGGGCAATGTCACCGCCGATGCGAACTCGGGTTGGACCGACCACTTCACCGAGAGCACCGCGGCGACTTTTCAGCCGGCGGTCGGTGACGTGATCCCGGGCTCGACCCGGTCCTATTCCCGATTCGGCCTCCGCGTCGCGCCGGGATCGACCGTCGGCGGGACCGTCACCATGTCTGCTGGCGTTCAGGTCGCGCCCAGTACCCAAGCAGGCCTGTTCCGGATGCGCATCGTGCGGACAGCCTCTACGACCTGCGCCCTGAGTTCCTTCGCCTCTGGGGCCACCTTCGTCGTGGGCTCAGCCGGAGACCTGGCCGGCAACTTCGGAACCATGCTCTCCGCACCGAATTCAGCGGGACAGTTCACGCTGCCGGCCACTGGCACGCCGACATACCTCTGCTACGAATTCAGTCTTCCCAGCACACCCCCGAGCGGTCTCACCAATGGTGCGGTCGCAACCGTCCGCTGGACCTTCAACGCGACATCGGCGGCCATATGACACTCGGTACGACTCACCCACAGCAGCCGGATCAGGCGACCCACCACATGAGGCCCCGGGGGTCGGCGGTCTCCCGCCTCTCTGACGCCCTCCTCTCGGTGTTGTCATTCGCTGGCATCCTCTGCATCATTGCTGTGATCTGCGCGTTCGCCTTCAACATCTCGCTGATCATGTTCAAGACCGGTTCGATGAGCCCGACCATCCCGACGGGTTCGCTCGCCGTCGTCCAGGAGAAGCCCGCTGCAGACGTCCGCGTCGGGGATGTGACCACTATCGACCGTCCCGGCCAGCTTCCGGTCACCCACCGGGTGACGGCCGTAGAACCCGCGGCCACGGGTATGTACGTGATCCGAATGAAGGGTGACGCCAACGACACCGAAGATCCGCAGGCCTACGAAGTCAGTTCCGTCCGCAAGGTGCTGTGGTCGACACCCGGCCTGGGCTACTTCGTGGCCAAGGCCCAGAACCCCACTGTCATGGCGGGGACGACGCTTGCCATGGCCCTGCTGGTGACATGGGCTTTCTGGCCCAGGAAACGGAATGTCTCGTGAGCAGCCGACGACCCCTGACGACCCGACTGGCGATGGCCTCGACGGTTGTCCTCGGGGTGCTCGGTCTGACGGTGGGCGCCACGATGACCGCCCAGTTCACCGAGGCCTCCTGGACCGATCGTGAGATCGGCCAGGCGTCCGCACAGGCCCGCTGGATGGAGGGCTTCACCCGGGTCACCGATCCAGGATGGAAGATGCGTGGGGATCGGGATGCGGGCCTCCCGAACTCGATCGGAATGAGCAGCCCTCAACAGCCCGTCACCCGCAACTTCACGTTGTCCTATCCCACCGGATCCCCTCTCGCCACTGGTGCCGATGACAACCGCAGCAGCTTCGGCAGTCCGACCTCTTCCGAAATCGTCCCTTCGAGGAACACGGGCGACGATCTCTGGATGGGAAGGTTTCCTTCAGGGCCATTCCAGGGAGAAACTCAACCCGCCCATGCTTCACACTGCATGTCATTTCCGACGCCAGCGAGTATGACCGCCACCACAACCACGTGTTCTGCAGGGTCCAACCCTGCCCCCCGGCTCGTCGCTCATCAGAACACCGTCGGATACACGTACTCGATCGTTGCCTCCGGAGCAGGCACCAAGACCGCGCGGGTAAATGTGAGCGGGTTCGGCTCCATCGCTCAGTGTTTTCCCGACGGCACGTCCTCTGCCACCATCACTGAGAACAACAGCGTTCTGGAGCTCGCAAACCACACCGGGAGTCTCAACTATTCCTACAACCGCGAACAGAGCATCAAGTCGTTCATCCCCAACAGTGACGACTCGGCAGTGCGGTACGACGGCACAACCAACCAATGGGCGCGCTACAACGTCAATAACAACTTCTGGGGCACAGCCCCAGACGCCTCTTTCGTTCTCCTGGCCAATATCCGCAAGAACACTTTCCTGACCGATTACTACGCACTAGCCGAAATGGACATGGTCATTCAGGTCTACAGCGCCGGTGGCGGCAGCAGCGACAACGCCACGTTCATCGACCAGATCAATCTCCCGATCACTCGATCCGAATGCGGCTTCAGCAACGGCACCTCCCCTATGCCCATGCGCGCCGGAACCTGGCGGGGGGACCCGCACCAGCTCGGGTGGCCAGAGAAGTGGCAGACCGTCGTTCCGAACGCCAATGGACGACTTCAGACAGTAACCCACGATTCCACCGGCACATCTCCGGCCGACGCCACCGTCGGCGTGTCCTCTCGAATGGCTCTTCAGGCCGAGTCCGAGACCACCACTCTTCCGACCGGGACCACGGTGACGTCGCCCATCGACCGCGCCACAGGCACCGACACCTCCACCGCGGCACCGCCGGACCCGTCCGGCGAGAACACGAACACGACCGCCGGAACGACCTCCGCCACACCGACCGCCACCGCCACCCCGCCAGCGACGACGTCGAACACCACGACGAGCACCTCCCACGCGACCGCCATCCCCACCGAGCCCGGAACCCTGTCCGCGACCGCCCAGACGCAGACCGTGGGAACAGTCGAGGCCGACGGAACGGAACTCGACGTCGTCGTCAAGGGCGCCACAGTCCCCTCCGACGCCCCCACCGCCCTCCCCGCGCTGGACACCTGGATCAACGAGGGCACCCGCCCGAGCGGCGTGTGGAGGACCCTCGCGTCGAGTGATCCGGACTCCGACGGGTGGCGATGGGCCGCCGTCAACCGGGAGACCGGCACGGTGGTGTACGTCCGTTGACGCGCCCCTCGACCGTGGCAGTCGGTGAGATTCGCCACGCACCGGACGTAGATGTAACGATTCGGCTACTGACGGCCATAACCTGGATGAATCGGCGGTCATCGCGGGTCGACCCGCACCGGAGCCCCTCTCCCGGTCCGACCGCCGGGTGATGGCTTTCGGAGGAGCTATGCGGATTCGACACGCGGCCACCGCGCTGGTCGCCCTCGGTTCCGCCTCCGCCTGTGCACTGGGCGCGACGCTCGTCCTCCAGGACCGCGGGGAGGACGCCCGCGAGCAGGCCCTGCGCAGTTCATCCTGGTCCGTGCAGGCCTCCACCGACTTCGGCACCACCTGGACCGCGCCCATCTCCAGCTACGGGGGGCACTTCCCCGTCCGGGTGGACACCGCGGCGCTGCGCACCCGGTCCGCGTACCAGCCCCTGACCCTCCGGACGAGCGTCGACTCCCGCGCGGATGCCCACGTGGTGATCGACAGGGGCGCGCTGGTGGAGGGAGACCCCACGACTGCCGCCGAGGTCAGGATCCGGGCCGTCACCACGAGTGGAGGCGCCTGCGCCGCGCCCACGTTCGCCAGTGGCGCCCCCAGCATCCTGGTCGGCGACGCGGGCCAGCCCAAACCCGTGGACGCCGCCACCGCCGGCCAACCGATCGTGCTTCCCGCCGCCACCCGCACCACCGCGGGACCGCCCGTCACCGTGTGCCTCGAGCTGAGCATGGACTCGGCGTCCCCGGCCCCCGACTCGGTACTCATGCTCGCCTGGCCCATCGAGATCACCCGCGCAGACGCCGGAACCTGACGCTCGCGACATCAGACCTCACGAGACGTCCCTGGCCGCCTCACGTCGACGAGCCGCGGCCCGGTACACCCGCTCATGCGTGGCCATCACCGTCCTGGGATCGGCGCCCACGACGCGCGGCGGCGCCGACCGGGGTTCGTCGATCGCGGTGTGCACCGCCCACGTCAGACTGCCGGGATCCCGGGGATCGTACACCTCACCCGAGTGCTCGTCCGGATCGCAGCGGTCGAACCACTGCTCGCGCAGGAACCCCACGGCCGGGAGCACCGGCGCCACCCCCAGGTCCCGGCACATCTCCAACCAGGTGGAGTGGGTGGCGAAGCGGTACGGCAGCACGCACACGTCCAGGGCGGCGAACTCGGCGAGCAACGGCCCGAGGTCCCGGGCCTCGTAACGGGTCAGCCGCACCGACTCCCACCCGCCCTCCGCCGCGAGTTCGGCGACCAGGTGGTGCCCGCCGCTCTCGCGGTCCTCGCCGCACGCGTCGCGCCAGGCCTGGGACTCCACGACGATCCGCAGGTGCGCACCGCGTCGGCCGGCCGCCACCGGCGCCAGCAGGTCCAGGAGCTCCGGGCCCTCGATGTTCTCGCCCATCCGTTCCAACAACACCCCCACCACGATGTCCCCGGGAGCCCGGAGATGGCGGGACGCGCGGATGGCAGCGGAGATCTCCGCCTCGTCGAGCAGCCTGGGATGCGGCACCACCATGGCGTCCACGCCCCACCGCACCCACAGTTCCCGCGCCGCGACCTCGGTGAGCGTCAGCACCTGGGTCGCGGCCCCGACGAGCATGCCGGTGTGACTGCGGTGTGGCTGCGCGTCCTCGTGGGAGGGGTAGACGATGTCGTGCACGGTCAACACCATCGGCACGCCGGCCCGTGACAGGCGTTCGATCACGTCCCGGGCGCTCTCCGGATTGAGGTAGTCGTAGCCGAAGTGGACGTGGGCCACGTCCACGTGGTCCAGGTCCTGATCGGGGGGTGGAGCGGGGTCCCTCGCGTACGTACCGGGGTGCGATTCACCGTTCACCACGCCCGGCCGCATCGGCACGATCTCGATCTGCTCCGAGCACCCCAGCCCGGTGATGCGCCGCACGGCGGGGTGCGCGGCGGGCAGCACCGCCACCCTCGTCCGGGACGCGCCGCCATGTGACCGCATGAAACTTAGTTTAGACCCCTACGCAAGTCGTCGATGAGGTCTCCGGCGAATTCCAGGCCCACCGAGAGGCGGACGACGTTGTCCGCGATGCCCACGGCGGCGCGCGCCTCGGGCTCCATCGACGCGTGGGTGGTGGTCGCGGGATGGGTGACCAGGGTCTTGGCGTCGCCCAGATTGTTGGAGATGTCGATGATCCTCAGCGCGTTGAGCAGCGAGAAGCACCGTCCCTTGCCCCGGTCCGCCTCGTCGTCGTCGAACTTCAGGCCGAACGTCACCACCGACCCCCCGCCCGACATCTGCTGCCTCGCCAGGTCGTACTGGGGGTGCGAGGGCAGCATCGAGTACCGGACCCAGTCCACCGCGTCGTGTGACTCGAGGAACCGCGCCACCTCGAGCGCGTTGGCGGACATCCGCTCGACCCGCAGGCCCATGGTCTCCAGGCCCTTGAGCAACACCCAGGCGTTGAAGGCGCTCATACCGAACCCTGCGTGACGCATCAGGTTCTGCACGGGTCCGGCGATGTACTCCTCCGGGCCCAACACGGCACCGCCCAGGACCCGGCCCTGACCGTCGATGTGCTTGGTGGCGGAGTAGACCACGATGTCCGCGCCCAGCTCGAGTGGCTTCTGGTGCAGGACGGTGGCGAAGACGTTGTCCACCACCACCTGCGCGCCGGCCTCGTGCGCCAGGTCGCACACCGCCCGCACGTCCACCAGTTCCTGCATGGGGTTGGAGGGGGTCTCGAAGAACACGGCGTCGGTCGGCTGGCTGAGTGCCTCGCGCCACTGGTCCAGGTCGGCGCCGTCAACGAACACCGTCTCCACGCCCCACCGGGGCAGGATCTCCGCGCAGATGACGTAGCAGGAGCCGAACAACGCTCGCGAGGCCACGAGCCGCGAACCGTTGCCGAGCAGCGCGGCCAGCGAGACGAACACCGCCGACATGCCGGAGCTGGTGGCGAAGCACGCCTCGGCGCCCTCGATCTGTCGTAGCCGCTCCTGGAACATCGCCACGGTGGGGTTGCCGTAGCGGGAGTAGACGAACCGCTGGATGTCGCCGTTGAACGACGCCTCGGCCGCCTCGGCGGACTCGTAGACGTAGCCGGAGTTGAGGAACATCGGCTCGGTGGTCTCCTCGAAACCGGTGCGCATCTGCCCGGCCCGCACGCCCAGCGTGTCGGGGTGGAGTCCGTCGGGGAGCTCGTTGTTTCTCATCCGCTGCTTTCCTGTGTGTTGTCGGTGTTGCGGGTGGCGGGTCGGTACTCGCGGCCGGTCAGGCGGATCAGGACTGTCGCCAGGGCAGGCCCGCGACCTTCCACCCGTTGACCGAACCGCGGTGGCCCTGCTCGTCCGGATCTCCCTCGAACCCCTCGGCGACGTTGTAGGCGGGACCCAGTCCGGCGGCGGTGGCGGCGCTCGCCGCGGCGGCCGACCGGTGCCCGCTGCGGCACAGGAACAACACCGGCGTGTCGGAGTCCACCCCCGCCTGCGCGAGCTGTTCCAGGAAGCGGTGATTGGGCTCCCCCGCCGAGGTCATCCACTCGATTCCCACCACGCGCCTGCCCAGCTCGGACAGGTCCGCGCCCCCGACCCACTGCCACTCGGCGCTCGTGCGCACGTCCACCAGGACGGCGGAGGGGTCGGTGGCGAGCAGATCCCACGCCTGGTGCGGCGCGAGGTCCCCGGCGTAATCGCTCATGGGCCCTGATTATGCTCCCCCCGCCACCAGTCCGCCCGGTCGAGGTCCGCCGGACGCGCCCCCGTGCCATGATCGGGCCATGGCACCGACCCCCTCCGCCGCCCCCATCAGAGTGGCCGTCGTCGGATCCGGACCGGCGGGCGTCTACTCCTGCGAGGCCCTGCTGGCGTGGGCCGACCAGCACGGCAGGGACATCGTCGTGGACTGCCTGGACAAACTGCCCGTACCGTACGGTCTGCTGCGCCACGGTGTCGCACCGGACCACCCCCGGATCAAGGGCATCGCCCGCACGCTGGAGGCGATCGTCACCGATCCGCGGATCCGATTCCTCGGCAACGTGGAGTTCGGCCGGGACCTGACGGTGGACGACGTGCCCCGGCTCTACCACGCGGTCATCCTGGCCACCGGCGCCCTGGCCGACCGCGAACTCGGCATCCCCGGGGAGCACCTCGAGGGCTCCTACGGCGCCGCGCAGTTCGTCACCTGGTACGACGGCCACCCCGACGCGGACCGCACGTGGGCCCTGACCGCCGAGCGCGCCGCGGTGGTGGGTGTGGGCAACGTCGCGCTCGACATCGCGCGGATGTTGGTGCGCACCCCCGAGCAGCTCGAGGCCACCGACATTCCCGCCCACGTCCGCGAGGGCTTCGGCACCAGCGCCACCCGGGTCGTCACCGTGACCGGTCGGCGCGGCCCGGCCTACGCCAAGTTCACCCCGTTGGAGCTGCGGGAGATGGACAAGGTGGAGGGTGTGACGATCGTCGTGGATCCGGCCGACCTGGAGTACGACGACGACGCCCGCGAGCACCTGGAACACGATCGCCGGGCCGGCCAGGTCTGCGATCAGCTGGCCAAGTGGGCGGCCGCGCAGGTGGAGGCGGGACACGAGTCCCCCGACGCGGCGGAGCAGGCCGCTCTCGCCGCCGGCGGGCGCGTGGTGCGGTTCCGCTTCCACCGCAGTCCCGTCGAGGTCCTCGGCCGCGACGGCCGCGTCACGGGCCTGCGACTGGAGCGCACCGAGCCGGACGGGATCCGGGTGCGCGGCACCGGCGACTACGAGGAACTCGAGGTCGATGCGGTGTA
>NZ_JAALDW010000365.1:5923-11611 GCF_014145055.1 Dietzia sp. DQ11-38-2 | reverse complement strand
ATGATCTGGCCGACCCGTCGGGTGCGGCGCGACGATCGCTACGTGACGCCCGCCGCACGTCGCCAGGGCCGGGGGACCGGCGAGTCCGCCGTGGACACCGGCACTGACCTGTGGCAGGAACTCGACGAGGGTCGCGATCCCACGGGGTGAGCCCGGCGAGAGCGGGTCCCGATTCTGAGAACCCCATGTGCTGCCTCTATTGTTGATCTCGATCACACTTCCTGCCCGAACACTGCAGAGGGAGGTCACGGTGGGTACCGTGCTCGACTCGATTATCGACGGGGTCCGCGAGGACGTCGCTGCCCGCGAGGCCGTCACCGACCTCACTGCGGTCAAGAAGGCGGCCCGGTCGGCGCCCGAGCCGCGGGACGCGCTCAGGGCGCTCCGGGGGGCGGGTGTCGGCGTCATCGCCGAGGTCAAGCGCGCGAGTCCCTCGAAGGGTCCGCTCGCCGACATCCCTGATCCCGCGGTGCTCGCCCGGATGTACGAGGAGGGTGGTGCCCGCGTCATCTCGTGCCTGACCGAGGAGCGCCGCTTCAACGGCAGCCTGGCGGACCTGGACGCGGTCCGTCGGGCCGTCGACATCCCGGTACTCCGCAAGGATTTCGTGGTGGGGCCGTACCAGATCCACGAGGCCCGGGCCCACGGCGCCGATCTCGTGCTGCTGATCGTGGCGGCTCTGGAACAGGACGCCCTGGTGTCTCTGCTCGACCGCACGGAGTCACTGGGGATGACGGCGCTGGTGGAGGTCCACACGGAGGAGGAGGCCGATCGCGCCCTCGAGGCCGGTGCCACCGTGATCGGAGTCAACGCCCGGAATCTCAAGACGCTCGAGGTCGACCGTGATGTGTTCTCCCGCATCGCGCCGGGCCTGCCGTCCGGAGTGGTCAAGATCGCCGAGTCCGGCGTCCGTGACGCGTCCGACCTCCTGTCGTACGCCAGCGTGGGTGCGGACGCGGTCCTCGTGGGTGAGGGCCTGGTGACCAAAGGCGACCCCCGTGCGGCGTGCAACGCCCTGGCCACGGCGGGTTCCCACCCGTCGTGTCCGCAGGGACCCCGCTAGGCCCCCGGCGCACGCTTCCGGCAGACTGGGAGCCGTGAATTCTAACGAGCTGACACCGCTGCCCTCGATGGGAGACGTGCTCCGGACGACCACCGGACACGAGCCCGACCAGCGGGGCCACTGGGGTGCATTCGGTGGGCGCTACGTCCCCGAGGCGCTCATGGCGGTCGTCGACGAGGTCGCCGACGCCTACGCCAAGGCCCGCGCGGACGACGCCTACCTCGACGAGCTCGACCGGCTCCAGCGCGACTACTCGGGTCGGCCGTCGCCCCTGTACGAGGCGGGACGTTTCGGGGCGGAGATCGGCGCCAGGGTGTTCCTCAAGCGGGAGGACCTCAACCACACCGGGTCGCACAAGATCAACAACGTCCTCGGCCAGGTGCTGCTCGCGCACCGCATGGGCAAGAAGCGTGTGATCGCCGAGACCGGGGCCGGACAGCACGGGGTCGCCTCCGCCACGGCGTGCGCCCTGCTCGGACTGGAGTGCAAGATCTACATGGGTGCCGTGGACGTCCGCCGTCAGGCCCTGAACGTCGCCCGGATGCGGCTGCTCGGAGCGGAGGTCGAGGCCGTCGAGGTGGGGTCGGCGACGCTCAAGGACGCGATCAACGAGGCGATGCGGGACTGGGTCTCCCGTGCGGACGACACGTACTACGCGTTCGGCACCGCCGCCGGCCCACACCCCTTCCCCGCGATGGTCCGCGACTTCCAACGGGTGGTGGGTACGGAGGCGCGCGCCCAGATGCTGGAGCGGGTGGGACGACTGCCCGACGCCGCGGTGGCGTGCGTGGGTGGTGGGTCCAACGCGATCGGATTGTTCCACCCGTTCATCGACGACTCCTCGGTCCGCCTGGTGGGCTGCGAGGCGGGCGGCGACGGCGTGGCGTCCGGTCGCACCGCCGCGACCGTCAACGCCGGCAGGCCGGGCGTCTTCCAGGGCTCCTATGCGCACCTCATGCAGGACGAGGACGGGCAGACCACCGAGTCGCACTCGATCTCGGCGGGGCTGGACTACCCGGGTGTGGGACCCGAGCACTCGTACCTCGCCGACATCGGCCGCGCGGAATACCGGCCGGTGACCGACGCCCAGGCGATGGACGCATTCGCCCAACTGTGCCGCACCGAGGGGATCATCCCCGCCATCGAGTCCGCCCACGCGGTCGCCGGAGCAGCGCAGCTCGCCGCCGAGGGCGTCGACCTGATACTGGTCAACGTCTCGGGTCGAGGCGACAAGGACGTCGACACCGCCGCCCGGTGGTTCGGCCTGTTGGGCGGAGGGACCCCCCCGGAGGCCGGGGTGGACTCGAGCCGGGGCGCGGACGACGGCGCGGGGGAGTACGCGGACGGGGGGATCGAGGGATGAGCGCGCTGAGCGAGGTCTTCGGGCGGTGCCGTGCGGAGAACCGGGCCGCTCTCATCGGGTACTACCCAGCGGGGTACCCCACGGTCGAGGGGTCCGTCCAGGCCGTTCGCACCATGGTCGCCGGCGGCTGCGACGTCATCGAGGTGGGGATCCCGTACTCGGATCCCATGATGGACGGCCCCACCATCCAGGCGGCCGCGGATGTGGCACTGGAGGCGGGCTTCCGCATCCGGGACACCTTCGACGTGGTCCGCGCGGTGGCCGAGGCCGGGGCGGTCCCGGTCGTCATGAGCTACTGGAACCCGATCCTGCAATACGGCGTCGACCGGTTCGCGGCGGACCTCGCGGCCGCCGGGGGGACCGGGGTCATCACACCGGACCTGATCCCGGACGAGGCGGACGAGTGGATCGCCGCGACGGACGCCCACGGCGTCGACCGGGTCTTCCTGGTGGCGCCGTCGTCGACGCCCGAACGATTGGCCATGACGCTGTCCCACACGAGCGGATTCGTCTACGTCCAGGCAGTGATGGGGGTCACCGGGGCGCGGGACGTGGTCTCGGATGCCCCCAGGACCCTCACCGCCCGTGTCCGCGAGCTCTCGGACCTGCCGTGTGGAGTCGGACTCGGTGTGCGCAACGGGGACCAGGCAGCGGAGATCGCCTCCTACGCCGACGGGGTGATCGTGGGCTCCGCCCTCATCACCGCCGCCACCGAGGGAGGCGACGCCCTCGCGCGGTTGACGGCCGATCTCGCGTCGGGCGTGCGTCGGCGAGGAGTCGACTCGTGATCCCCAGCCCTCCGCAGGGGGTCTGGGAGCTCGGTCCGTTCCCCGTGCGCGCGTACGCACTGTGGATCATCCTCGGCATCGTCGTGGCCATCTGGTGGGGCGAGAAGCGGTGGGTCGCCCGTGGGGGGCGCGCGGGGGTCGTCCTCGACACCGCGCTGTGGGCCGTCCCCTTCGGCCTCGTGGGCGGTCGCGTCTACCACGTGGCCACGGACTGGTACCGCTACTTCGGTGAGGGCAGGAACCCGGTCGACGCGCTGAAGATCTGGGACGGCGGTCTGGGGATCTGGGGAGCGGTCGCGCTGGGCGCGATCGGTGCCTACATCGGCCTGCGGCAGCAGGGGATCCGGGCGATCGGCGCGTTCGGCGACGCGGTCGCCCCGGGCATCGTCCTGGCGCAGGGAATCGGTCGACTGGGGAACTACTTCAACCAGGAGCTCTACGGTCGCGAGACCGACGTGCCCTGGGCCCTGGAGATCTACCAGCGGTACGACGAGGCGTACGGATACTCCCAGACCCTCGGTCGGTCCACCGGGCAGGTGCTCGCGACCGTGCACCCCACGTTCCTGTACGAGCTCCTGTGGAACGTCCTGGTGGCCGTGGCGTTGGTGCTGATCGACCGCAGGTTCCGGCTCGGGCACGGCCGACTCTTCGCGCTCTATGTGGCCCTGTACTGCTTCGGGAGGTTCTGGGTCGAGCTGCTCCGTGCGGATGCGGCGACCGAGATCTTCGGGCTGCGCATCAACACCGTCGTCTCCGTCGTCGTCATGCTGGCCGCGCTGATCTACGTGTGGCGGGCACGCCGGGGCCGCGAGGACCCGTCCGAGCTGCGTGCTCCCGAGGACGTGACCGAGGAGTCCCCGGGGGACGCACCCCCGTTGGCCGGTCGTTGACGTCGCGTTCACCGGTCATCCCGGCGAGGGGTCTAGATTGGTACGGGTGAACCGTCGTACCAAGATCGTCTGCACCCTGGGTCCCGCCGTCGCCTCGGAGGCCGGCATCCGTGAACTCGTCGATGCCGGGATGAACGTCGCCCGGCTCAACTTCAGCCACGGGGACCATGCCGACCACGAAGCGAACTACCGCTGGGTCCGCCAGGCCTCGGACGAGTCGGGGCACGCCGTCGGTGTGCTCGCGGACCTCCAGGGCCCCAAGATCCGGCTCGGCCGCTTCATCGAGGGCCGCCACGAGTGGGCGGAGGGTGACATGGTCGCCATCACCGTGGCGGATGTGGAGGGGACCAAGGAGCGCGTGTCCACCACCTACAAGGGGCTGGCGGCCGATGCCCGCCCCGGCGACCGACTGCTCGTGGATGACGGCAACATCGGTCTGACCGTGCAGCGGGTCGAGGGTGACGACGTCCACTGCGTCGTCACCGAGGGCGGCACGGTCTCCAACAACAAGGGGGTGTCCCTGCCGGGGATGAACGTCTCGGTCCCGGCGCTGAGCGAGAAGGACGTCGCGGACCTCCGGTTCGCGCTGGACCTGGGCGTCGATTTCATCGCCCTGTCCTTCGTCCGGTCTCCGGCGGACGTCGACCTGGTGCACGCGATCATGGATGAGGTCGGCGTGCACGTCCCTGTGATCGCCAAGCTCGAGAAGCCCGAGGCCGTCAAGAATCTCGAATCCATCGTCCTGGCCTTCGACGCGATCATGGTCGCACGGGGCGACCTGGGCGTGGAGTTGCCACTGCAGGACGTGCCGCTGGTCCAGAAGCGGGCGATCCAGATCGCCCGGGAGAACGCGAAGCCGGTCATCGTGGCCACGCAGATGCTCGAGTCCATGATCACCAACTCCCGGCCCACCCGGGCGGAGGCGTCGGACGTCGCCAACGCCGTGCTCGACGGGGCCGACGCGGTGATGCTCTCGGGAGAGACCTCGGTGGGCAAGTACCCCATCGACGCGGTGCGGACCATGTCGTCGATCGCTCTCGCGGTGGAGTCCGATTCCACCGCCGCGCCGGACCTCGTCCACATCCCCCGGACCAAACGCGGGGTCATCTCCTACTCGGCGCGGGAGATCGGAGAGCGGTTGGGCGCCAAGGCGCTCGTCGCCGTGACCTCGACCGGGGACACGGTCCGCCGCCTCGCCCGGTTGCACAGTCACCTGCCGCTCATCGCCATCACCGGTGATCCGCGCATCCGGAGCCAGTTGGCTCTCACGTGGGGCACCGAGACGTTCCTGACCGACCGGGTCCACGAGACGGCGGAGCTCGTCAAGGTGACCGACGAACTGCTGCTCCCCCTCGAGGGGTACAACGAGGACGATCTCATCGTGATCGTCGCGGGCAACGTGCCGGGCGTCGAGGGGTCGACCAACTTCATCCTCGTACACCGGATGGGCGAGGCGGACCACTGATCACCTTCGGGTAACAACTCGGTAGCGCCGGTGGGCACCCGCTCACCGGCGCTTTCGACTCTATTCGTGCTTTTGACGTGACAGGGCCGAGATACATCTGTTACCTTTTTGGAGGCCAC
>NZ_JAALDW010000365.1:0-5896 GCF_014145055.1 Dietzia sp. DQ11-38-2 | reverse complement strand
TCCCGCCGCTTCGCCCACGCACCGAACTCCGAGGTTTCCCCTGATGTCCGACGCCACTCGAATCACCTTCACCGAGCTCGCCGATCGACTCGGTGTGGCCGGCTCCGGCGCGACCGCCGGCCGCCACCGCGCAGCCCGGTCCGCGAGCGGGATGGGCCGCATCGTCGCCGGCGCAGTCGCCGGTGCCGCTTTCACCGGTGGCGTCGCGATGGCCGCAGCCCCCGCCGCCTCCGCCCAGTCCGCTGACATCGACGTGAACCAGATCGGCCAGATGGCCCAGGAGTTCGCCCAGGGCATCGGTCTGAACGAGCAGCAGCTGCGGGAGTACGCCCTCGATCCCGCGTTGTTCGGCTCGCTCGGTATCCCCGCCGGTGCGGTCGGCGGAGCCCATGCCCCGACCTTCGGCCCCATCACCTCGGGCTTCGGACCGCGGTGGGGAACCTTCCACAACGGCACGGACTTCGGCGCCCCGATCGGCACGCCCCTGTTCGCCGCCAAGTCCGGCACGGTCGTCGCCGCGGGGCCGGCCTCGGGCTACGGACTGTGGATCCGCATCCAGACCGACGACGGATACCTCCTCGAGTACGGCCACAACGACCAGAACTACGTCTCGGTGGGCCAGCGCGTCCATGCCGGTCAGGTCATCGGAACCGTGGGCAACCGCGGTTACTCGACCGGCCCGCACCTGCACTTCGGCGTGCGCAACCCGGCCGGCCAGTGGATCGACCCCGTGCCGTGGCTGCGTGCGCAGGGTGTCGCCGTCTGAGCGGACCTCCGAGCAGCCTGCTCGTCCCCCGGGGCCCCGGACACCGTGAGTGTCCGGGGCCTCGGCCGTCTGGCGGGAGGAAAGATGGCGGGATCTGCATGTGTGGCAGGGTGGGAGATGCCGGTGCCGGTCATCGCCCGACACCTGCCCGAGCTGTACTGATCTCGAGGAGAATCCGGAATGTCACAGACCGTCAAGGGCGTCATCGCCCGTAGCAAGGGCGCGGACGTCGAGCTGGTCGACGTGGTGGTCCCCGATCCGGGGCCGAACGACGTCGTCGTCCGCGTGCAGGCGTGCGGCGTCTGCCACACCGACCTGGCCTATCGCGACGGCGGCATCAATGACGAGTACCCCTTCCTGCTGGGCCACGAGGCCGCGGGGATCGTCGAGACCGTCGGTGACCGCGTCACTCATGTGGCCGAGGGCGATTTCGTGGTGCTGAACTGGCGAGCGGTGTGCGGTGAGTGCCGGGCCTGCAAGCGCGGGCAGCAGCAGTACTGTTTCGCCACCCACAACGCCTCGAGGAAGATGGCCCTCACCGACGGCACGGAGCTCACCCCCGCTCTCGGGATCGGCGCGTTCATCGACAAGACCCTGGTCCATGAGGGGCAGTGCACCAAGGTGGACCCCGCGGCCGACCCGGCCGTGGCGGGACTGCTGGGGTGCGGCGTGATGGCCGGCCTCGGTGCCGCGGTCAACACGGGCAATGTCACGCGGGGCCAGTCCGTGGCGGTCATCGGGTGTGGTGGTGTCGGCATCGCCGCGGTCGTGGGCGCACGTCTGGCGGGTGCGTCGACCATCGTGGCCGTGGACATCGATGACACCAAGCTCGAGTGGGCGCGCGACTTCGGTGCCACCCACGTGGTCAACTCCACCGGGGTGGACCCAGTGGCGGCCATCCAGGAGCTCACGGGCGGCGTCGGCGCCGATGTCGTGATCGACGCGGTCGGCCGGCCCGAAACGTACGAGCAGGCCTTCTACGCTCGTGATCTCGCCGGGACCGTGGTCCTGGTGGGGGTGCCCACGCCCGAGATGCGCCTGGAGATGCCGCTGTTGGACTTCTTCGGCCGCGGTGGTTCGCTGAAGTCCTCCTGGTACGGCGACTGCCTGCCGGAGCGCGATTTCCCGATGCTGGTGGATCTCCACCTGCAGGGTCGGCTCCCGCTCGAGAAGTTCGTCAGCGAGCGCATCGGCCTGGACGCGGTCGAGTCCGCGTTCGGTGCCATGAAGTCCGGTTCCGTCCTCCGATCGGTGGTGACCCTGTGAGCGAGACCCACACCAGTGCCGGTAATGCCGGTGGCCTGCGCATCGAGAAGGTCGTGACGAGCGGCGTGTTCGCCCTCGACGGAGGCGAGTGGGAGGTGGACAACAACATCTGGATCCTCGGCGACGACTCCGAGGTGTACGTCATCGACGCCGCCCACACCGCCCAGCCGATCATCGACGCGGTGGCCGGGCGCACGGTGAAGGGCATCCTGTGCTCGCACGCCCACAACGACCACATCACCGTGGCCCCGGAGCTGGCCCGGGAGCTCGACACCCGGGTCTTCGTCCATCCCGGTGACCAGATGCTGTGGGAGGAGACCCACCCGACGGTCGCCCACGAGGACCTCGAGGACGGGCAGACCTTCCAGATCGCCGGGACCGGGTTCACGGTCATGAACACCCCCGGTCACTCGCCGGGCTCGTGCGTCTTCCACGTCCCCGAGGCGGGCGTCCTGTTCTCCGGCGACACCCTGTTCTCCGGAGGGCCCGGCGCGACCGGTCGGTCGTACTCCGACTTCCCCACCATCATCACCTCGATCAGGGACCGCATCCTCACCCTGCCGGCCGAGACACTGGTCCATACCGGCCACGGCGACGGTACCAAGGTGGGTGAAGAGTCCCCGCATCTGGAGGAGTGGATCGCCCGGGGCAGCTGACCGGGCACGATGGGGGGGTGACGACGACGGACCGCGCCCCGGAGACGGATCTGCGCACCCCCTGGCACACACTGCCCACCGCGGAGGTGGTCTCCCGCCTCGGCGCGGGGTCGAACGGTCTGACCCGCGCCGAGGCGTCCCGTCGCCTCGCCGTGCACGGTCCCAACACCCTGCCGGTGGCGGCCGGGGTGCCGGCCTGGAGGCGGGTCCTGCGGCTGCTCCGCGACCCCATGATCATGGTTCTCGCGGTGGCCGCCGTGGTGAGCGCCGTGATCTCGCGCGAGTGGGAGACCCCGGTCGTCATCCTCCTGGTGGTGGTGCTCAACACAGTGCTGAACTACGTGCAGGAGACGCGGGCCGAGGAGAGCCTGGCGGCGTTGCGCGACATGGCGGTGCCGCACAGCCGGGTGGTGCGGGACGGCGGCGAGGTGGAGGTGGACAGCGCGGATCTCGTCCCGGGGGACGTCGTGGTGGTGGAATCCGGCGACAGGGTCCCCGCTGACGGACGCGTTCTCGAGGCGTCCCGGTTCCAGGTGGCGGAGTCGGCCCTGACCGGCGAGTCGGTCCCCGTGGACAAGACGGCGGGAGCGGTGGCCGCCGCGGACGCGCCGCTCGGTGACCGCACCGGCATGGTGTTCATGAACACCGAGGTCACCCGCGGTCGGGCTCGCGTAGTGGTCACGGGGACCGGTGAGCGCACGGAGATGGGGGCGATCGCCGAGCTGCTCGACGGGGCGGGCGGCGAGCAGACGCCGCTCCAACGGCGGATCGGGGTCCTGGCCCGGGTCCTCACCGTGATCGCGCTGGTCGTGGTGACGCTGGTGATGGGGATCGGACTGGTGCGCGGGCAGTCCTGGGAGGACATGCTCCTCAGTGCCGTCTCGCTCGCCGTGGCCACCATCCCGGAGGGCCTCACCGCCGTGGTGGCGTTCACCCTCGCGATGGGCGCCTCGAGGCTCGCCCGTGAGGGAGCGATCATCAAGAACCTCGCGGCGGTGGAGACCCTCGGGTCGACCAGCCACATCGCCACCGACAAGACCGGGACCCTCACCCTCAACGAGATGACCGTGACGCGGATCGTCGCGGGCGGTTCCGCCTACACCGTCACCGGGACCGGGTACGAGGCGACCGGCACGGTCCTGTCGTCCGATCCGGATGCCGTTCCGGACCTCCGGAGGGCGGCGGTCGCCATGACGCTGTGCAACGACGCGATCGTGACCGACGGCGAACTCGTCGGCGACCCCACCGAGGGCGCTCTCCTCGTGGCCGCCACCAAGTGCGGGCTCGACGTGGAGGGACTGCGTGCCGCCCGGCCCCGGGTGGCCCAGGTGCCCTTCGACTCCGACTACAGGTTCATGGCCACCGTCAACCGCTCACCGGGCGGGGGGCTCGCGCTCAGCGCCAAGGGCGCGACCGGTGCGCTGCTGCCCCGGTCGACCCACGTGTGGAACGGCACGGACGCCGTGGAGCTCACCGATGAGCTGCACGAGGCGATCCGTCTCGCGACCGATGAGCTGGCCGGACATGGGCTACGGACCCTGCTGGTCGCGGGGCGTCCGTTCAAGGACGGAACCGACGAGGTCGCAGTGGACGAGAGCAGGCTCCTCGACGAGGTGTGGGGGCTGACCGTGTTCGCGGTGGTGGGCATCGTCGACCCGCCCCGGCCCGAGGCCGCCGAGGCCATCCGGGTGGCGCGCGCGGCCGGGATCTCCGTCCACATGATCACCGGAGACCACCTCGTCACGGCCTCGTCGATCGCCCGCGACCTGGGGATCGAGGGGGAGGCGGTGCGAGGGGTCGATCTCGACGGACTCGACGACGACGAGCTGTGCGGGCGGGCTCCCGGAATGGGAGTCCTGGCCCGGGTGTCCCCGGAGCACAAGATCCGGATGGTCCGGGCGCTGCAGTCCGGCGGGGACGTGGTGGCCATGACCGGCGACGGCGTCAACGACGCGCCCGCGCTGAGTCAGGCGGACATCGGGATCGCGATGGGGATCACCGGCACCGACGTGTCCAAGGGCGCGGCCGACATGGTCCTCACCGACGACAACTTCACCACGATCGTCTCGGCCGTCGAACAGGGCCGCGGGATCTACGACAACATCGTCAAGTTCGTGAAGTTCCAGCTCACCACCGCGTGGGCGTTCGTGCTGGTGTTCCTCGCCAGCGGGCTGCTGGGTCTGCCCGCGGTGCCGTTCACCGCCCTGCAGGTCCTGCTGGTGAACATCGTCATGGACGGCCCGCCGGCCATGGCGCTGGGCGTGGAGCCCGTGGAGAAGAACGCGATGCGGCGGCCGCCCCGACCCGCCGACGAGCAGATCCTCACCCCGTCACGACTGGTACGGATCCTGTGGCTGGGCGTGGTCATGGCCACCGGGACACTGCTGGTCCTCGCGTTCGCGGAGACGATCTTCCCCGAACGCGCGGGCGTGCCGTTGTTCGCCACCACTCTCGCCTACGCCGCCTTCGTGTTCTTCCAGGTGTTCAACCTGATGAACGTCCGCTCCACGGACGGCTCGGTGTTCTCCCGGGACATGGCGCACAACGCCCCGATCTGGGTGGCCCTGGCGGCGGTCCCGCTGCTGTTGGTGGCCGTGGTCCAGGTGCCCTTCCTCCAGGGGATCTTCGACACCACCCCGTTGCACGCGGACGAGTGGTTGTTGGCGGTCGCGGTGGGCTCGTCGATCCTCTGGCTCGAGGAACTCCGGAAAGTCGTGGCGAGGTGGCGTGCTCGGCGGCAGGAGGGATCGGGCACGATGGTGGGGGTCTGACGCGCCCCTGTCGAGGGCGCCGCCACCGGCGATTCCGGCGGTCGCGATGTGGTCAGGCAGAGGAGGAGTCACGATCATGGGCAGGGTCACCGCCAGCAACACCATCGTCATCGAGGCGCCCGTCGCGGCCGTGACGGCCGCGATCGCGGACTACGCCCAGGTTCGTCCCCGGATCCAGCCCGAGCAGTTCACCGCGTACAGGTTGATCGAGGGCGGCCAGGGGCACGGCACCGTGGCGGCGTGGAACCTCCAGGCCACCAAGAAGCGCAGCCGGGACGTCAAGGCCACGGTGACCGTGGACGAGGCCGCGGCGCACTGGTCGCTGGTGGAGAAGGACGCCAACTCGTCCATGGCCACCACCTACACGGTCCGCGAGGCCACCGGGGGTGCGCTGGTGGAGATGACCACGTCGTGGGACGGGGCCGGGGGAGTGGGGG
>NZ_JAALDW010000364.1:0-3058 GCF_014145055.1 Dietzia sp. DQ11-38-2 | reverse complement strand
CGGCCCCGTACGGACTGCGCGTGCCGACCAGGCCGGTCGCGAACTGGTCGAGATTCGTCACCCCCAGCACCACCGCTCCGCCCGCGCGGAGGCGCGCGACGGCCACCGCGTCCCGATCGGGCTGGTAGGCGAACCCGGGGCACGCGGCGGTGGTGGGCACCCCCGCCACGTCGACGTTGTTCTTGACCGCCAGTGTCATCCCGGCGAGCGGGCCCCCCGCGGCGAGGGAGGCCGTCATGTCGTCCACCAGCTCCTCACGCGGTCGGACCTGGATGAACACCTCGGGCCGGTCGGCCTCGGCCAGTCGCTCCAACACGTGGTCGACCTCCGCCTCGGCGCGTGCCCTCAGGTCGGTCCCGGTCGTCTCGGTGCTCATGCGCTCAGCTCCCCACTGGCGGCCCAGCGCGAGAATTCCTCGGCGCGGGCGTGCTCCATCCGGCGTCTGGCGGAGGCGATCGACTCGGCCTCCCGTTCGCAGAACGCGGTGTGTTCGGCCAGCGAGAAGGTGTCGTCGGTGATGTCGACGCGGCCTCGTCCGGCGGCGGTGTCGGCGCGGAGGTCCGCCAGTTCCTCGGAGGTGACGGGGTACCAGGAGATGCGGTCGAAGTGCCGCAGCAGCCACGGGTGCTCGGGGTCGAAGCCCGGCGCCGGTTCGGGGTGACGGTGGTTCCACACCTGGGTGGTGCGGCCCACGAACTGGTAACCGCCCGGCCCCTCCATCCCGTAGATGCACAGGTACGCGCCGCCGATGCCGACGGAGTTCTCCGCGGTCCATGTCCGGGCGGGGTTGTACTTGGTCGTCACCAGTCGGTGGCGCGGGTCGAGCGGCGTGGCCACGGGGGCGCCGAGGTAGACGTCCCCGAGCCCGAGCACCATGTACTCGGCGTCGAAGACCGTGCGGTAGACGTCGTCGGCGGTCTCCAGGCCGTTCATCCGGCGGATGAACTCGATGTTCCACGGGCACCACGGGGCGTCGTCGCGCACGCCGTACATGTACCTCTCGATCGCCTCCTTGGTGGCGGGGTCGTCCCAGCTCAGCGGCAGCCGGACGCGTCTGCTCGACACCGCGAGGTCCTCGGCGGCGGGCAGGGCCGCCTCGGCCTCCCGCAATGCCGCCAGGGTGGCGCCGATCGTGCTGTCGCCGGGCGTGATCTTGACCTGCAGGGAGCGGATGCCGGGCGTGAGGTCCTGCTGACCGGGCACGGGGTTCGCCTGAAGGTGCAGATACAGGGCGTGAGCTCGGGCGCGTAGCTCGAGGTCGAGCTCCATGCGCCCGTACTCCACCAGCACGTTGTCGTCGCCGCCCCGACGGTAGGTCACCTCGGTCCCCCCGTCGGCGGTGTGACCGCGGCCCAGCACGCCGTCGTCGCGGTCACCGCCGTCACCGAGGACGTACGGGCGACCGGCCCCCCGCGCACCGGCGATCCCGGTGCGGCCGCCGACGGCATCGACCTTGACGCGGACGAACCGCACGGTGTCCCCGGGGGCGAGCTGCCCGAGCTTCCACCGGTCGCCGCTGACCACGGTGACGGGGCAGACGAATCCCCCCAGGCTCGGGCCGTCCGGGCCGAGCAGGATCGGGGTGTCCCCGGTGAAGTCCAGGGCCCCCACCGAGTAGGCGTTGTCGTGCACGTTCGACGGGTGCAGGCCGGCCTCCCCGCCGTCGGGTCGGGCCCACTTCGGTCGTGGCCCCTCGAGCCGGACCCCGGTGCGGTCCGAGTTGAAGTGCACCGTGTAGCTGGCCGCGTAGAGCTCGTCCATCCCCGCGCGGGTGAGGAACTCCGGTGCCCCGTGCGGCCCCTCGGCCACCGCGATGTGCCAGTGGTGGCCGATGGCCGGGACCTCGTCGGCGAGGATCCGGCGCGGCTCGCCCGGTCCGGGCTCCCCGACGGCGAGGGTGTCCTCCGTCGCGAGGGTGCGTCCCTCGTGTCCCCCGAACCGCCCGAGGGTGAAGGTCGACGACGACCCGAGATACTCCTCCACCTCGATGCCACCGGCGACCGCCACGTAGACACGCATACCCGGCCCGTCGAGCACCGGGATGTCGAGCACGGATCCCGCCTCCAGATGGACCGGCTTCCACTGGGCCACCGGGCGGCCGTCCACCGTGGGCCGCACGTGCGCCCCGCCCACGCAGACCGTGACCGCGGCATCCGGCCGGACCCTGAGGCCGCCCCGGGTGCACTCCAGGCCGGCGGCACCCTCCGGGTTACCCACGGCCGTGTTGGCCAGGCGCAGCGAGTAGTCGTCCATCGCACCGGACGGCGGGACGCCCACGCCCCAGTACCCGATGCGGCCGGGCCAGTCCTGGACGGTGGTGATGAGTCCCGGGTTGAGGATCTCGAGGCGGGTCATGGTGACGTCTCCTGTGGTGGCGGTGTCGCGGGCGGCGGGCTCAGGCGGTGACGATCATCCGCACCGGCGTGGGGTCGAAGCCGTTGCACGGGTTGTTGATCTGCGGGCAGTTGGAGACCAGGACGATCACGTCGCGGTCGGCACGCAGCGCCAGGCGCTTGCCGGGCGCGGAGAGACCGTCCACGATCCCGAGGGTGCCGTCGGGATCCACGGGCACGTTCATGAAGAAGTTGACGTTGGGGACCAGGTCCCGTTTGCCGAGTCCGTGCCGGGCGCCCTCGCGGAGGAAGTTCTCCACGCAGGCGTGTTGGTGTCGGGTGTGGTGGCCGTACCGCAAGGTGTTGGACTCCTGCGAGCACGCGCCACCGAGGGTGTCGTGGTTGCCCACCTCGTCGGCCGTGATCGTCACGAGGGGCTCGCCGGCGTCGTCCCGCAGGACGCTGTCCGTGGTCAGGAAGATCGACCCCTGGGCGGCGACGGTCGCCGGGGCGCTGTAGCGGCGGGTGGGGTCGTGCGCGTCGTAGAACAGGGTGTCGACGGCCTGGTTGCCCTCGAGATCCACGATGGTCAGGGTCTGCCCCCGGTGCAGGACTCGGGACCATGCGGCCCGGGCGGCGACGATCTCGTCGGCGACCACGGCCCCGCCGGCCAGCGCGAGGTCCTCGGCGGCACCGGTCCGCGGCTCGGTGGTCGGCTGCTCGGT
>NZ_JAALDW010000363.1:0-3957 GCF_014145055.1 Dietzia sp. DQ11-38-2 | reverse complement strand
CGATCTGCGGCCGCCATCGCCCGCAGGCGCACACCCTCGTCGAGCGGGGCCGTCCGCCACCAGGCGGGACCGGCGTCCCGCTCACGAGCCACGCGGTGCAGACACCTGGACCCCGAGGCAGGTCCCGCCACCGCACCGCCGGGGCCCCCGCTCGATCCGTTCCGCGCACCATCCATCGACGTCCATCATGGCCCACTCCGCGCACGGACACCGGTCCGGTGCTCACCGGTCGCCCGTTCGCCTAGGCTGGGGACCTGATGTTCGCGACGAGAGAAGGATCGACGCCCATGGGCAAGCTGACGACCTACCGCGACAAGCGCGCCGAACTCCGCGCCCACGCCGCCGCGCTCAAGGCCACCGCCATGACCGAGGCCAAGCTCGCCGCCAAGGAGACCCGGCACAAGGCCAAGGAGGCGCATCGGGTCGAGCTCGCCGAGGCGAAGAAGCGCGCCAAGCTGGCGGGCAGGAACGCGGACCGGAAGGCCAAGCGGGAGGCCAAGCGCGCCAAGCGGCAGGACGCGCTGGCCCGGAAGGCGTCCCGGAGGGACCGCAAGGCGGAGAAGACCCTCGCCAAGCAGGAACGGGCCACGCTCAAGCGGGAGGCCAAGTTCCTGGCCAAGGACCGGAAGGCGGCCGAGAAGATCGAGGCCGCGGGGCGGAAGCACGAGTACCAACTCGCGGAGATGGAGTTGAAGAAGCTCGAGGGCACCAAACTCGGCAAGGAGGACGTGCAGCGGTGGCTGAGCCTGGCCAAGGTCGCCACCCCGGTGCTGCTCCCGATGGTCTACAAGCTCGTCTCCAACGCGCAGGGTTCCACCGACAGGTCCGCCGCCGGCGCCGTGGACCTCAAGGCGGCGGGTATCGACGCCACCGGACCGGGAGCCGCTCTCGGTGCCCGCATCGTCCGCCTGGAACAGACCCTCGACCAGCTCGAGGTGGACCGCCGCGGCGATCGGCAGGTCGAGGACTTCCTCGCCTCCACCCGGTCCCGCCTCAAGGATCTGAGGACGGCCGTCGAGACCGCCGAGACCACCCCGACCGCCCAGCGACGCGAGGTGCACTCCGCCATCTCCGGCGAACTCGACCGGGTCAACAAGGACGTCCTCGCCCGCCTCGGCGTCACACCGTGAGCGGGGTCCGGACGCGGTGGACCTCAGGCGTGCTCGCCGCCGCCGTGATCGCCGGTGGCGCGGCGGTTCCCGCCACCGTCCTGGTCCCGGTCGCCGCGGCGCACTCGGTCCTCGTCTCCGTGGAGCCCGAGGACGGGGCGACGCTCGACGCCTCTCCGGATCAGGTGGCCCTGACGTTCAACGAGGAGATCAACCAGATGTTCGCCTCGGTCGCCGTCACCACCGGCGACGACCGGACCAATCTGGTCGTGGGAGAGCCCTCCGTGGAGGGCGAGACCGTCACCGCGGAGGTCGATGACCTGCCGGACGGCGCGTACACCGTCGGCTACCGGGTGACCTCCGCGGACGGGCACGTGGTGACCGGCTCGTCCGTGTTCACCGTGCAGTCCGCGGCGGGTGCCGCCGGCGACCCGGCGGGCGAGGTCGACGACCAAGCCGACCCCGCCGGGAACCAGATCGCCGACGAGACCTCCGGCGAGGCCACGACCGGCGTCAACCCGGCACTGTGGGTGGTCGCCGGACTGGCCGTGCTGCTGATCGGCGGGGCCGTCGTGCTGCTGCGCCGCGGACGGTGACGGGCGGACCAGCTGCACTGACGCCTAGCGCCCGGGCAGGAAACGCATCGCGTTGGTCGCCGGGGCGAGGACGGCGTGCCACTGCTTGCGGGGGAGGAACGACGGCCCACCGAGGTGCATGACGCGCTGGGTCGCGATGGTCTGGGCCTCGGTGTACTTGAGCAGGCCCTCGTCGCCGTGTCGACGACCGACCCCGGAGGCGCCCATGCCCCCCATCGGGCCCGCGACCGAGCCCCATCCGGCCACGTAGCCCTCTCCGACGTTGACGGTGCCCGTGCGCAGACGGGCGGCGATCGCCTCGCCCTCCGCGTCGGACGCGGCGAAGACCGAGGAGTTGAGCCCGTACTCGGTGTCGTTGGCCTTGGCCACCGCCTCGTCCACCGAGTCGACCGGGTAGATCGACACGACCGGCCCGAACGTCTCCTCACCGAAGCAGGTGGCGTCCTCGGGCACGTCGGCCAGGAGAGTCGGTTCGTAGAAGAGCGGACCGAGGTCCGGACGGGGGCGGCCACCGGCCAGGACGCGGGCACCCTTGGCCACGGCGTCGTCGACGTGGGCGGTCACGGTCTCCAGCTGGTCGCGGGAGATCAGGCTGCCCATCTCCGCCTCGAAGTCGTACCCGGGGCCCACGCTCATGGACTGGACCCGCGCGGTGAGCTTCTCGACGAGCTGGGGCGCGACCGACCTCTCCACGTACACCCTCTCCACGGAGATGCAGAGCTGGCCGGAGTTGGAGAAGAAGGCTCGGGTGGCCACCTCGGCGACCTCGTCGAGGTCGGCGCCCTCCGCGACGATCATGGCGTTCTTGCCACCGAGTTCCGCGGAGAAGCCGATCAGACGCTCGCCGCACTGGCGACCGAGCGTCCGGCCCGTGGCCGTGGAGCCGGTGAACATGAGGTAGTCCACGTTCTCCACGATCGCCCCGCCCACGGTGCGGCCCGACCCGGGGACCACCTGGAACAGGTCGCGCGGCAGGCCTGCGCGGTACAACATGTCCGCCGCGGCGAGGGCACAGAACGGGGTGATGGAGGCGGGCTTGATCACCACGGCGTTACCCGCGGCCAGCGCCGCCAGCGCGTCCGTGGCGGCGAGGTTGAGCGGGTAGTTCCACGGCGCGATCACGCCCACGACACCCTTGGGGTGGCGCCGGACCACGGCCTTGGTCAGGCCCGGGAGCATGCCCTGGACCCGCTTGGGGGCGAGCAACGCCGGGGCCGTCCGGGCGTAGTGACGTGCGGTGATGAGGCAGTCCAGCACCTCCTCCTGGGCCGAGGCCCGGCTCTTGCCGGTCTCCGCCTGGACGATGTCCATGAGCTGGTCGCGGTTGCTCATGACCAGGGAGGCGAACCGCTTGAGAACGGCGACGCGATCCGCGGGCTCGCGCTCCGCCCACGCCACCTGGGCCGCCCGGGCCCGTCCGACCGCGGCCACCACGTCGTCGGCGGTCCCCGCCGGGATCTCGGCGAGCGGCGTGCCGGTGAAGACCTCCTCGATCACCGTCGACTCGCGACTCGACGGATCGGCTCGGAACTCGGGGATCGCGACGAGGTCGCGCAGTCGGTCGTAGACACGTGATGTGGGTCGGCTCATACCCCGATATTACCGACGAGTAAGCCCCCGCGGTACCGACCGGCCCTTGACCCTGACGTCGCGTCAGGGCCCAGGGTGGCCGATGTGAGAGATGCTGGAGGAATGACGAGGAGCGAGGGCCTCACCGTGGGCGCGGTCGCCGAACTGGTGGGCGTGAGCATCCGGACCCTGCACCACTGGGACCGGATCGGGCTGGCACCGGCCAGCGGCCGGACGTGGTCGGACTACCGGGTGTACGACGACGACGACGTCGCGCGCATCCACCGGATACTGGTCTACCGCGAACTCGGCCTTCCGCTGGCCCAGATCGGTGTGCTGCTCGACGACCCCGACGTCGACGAGGCGGCCCACCTGTCCCGGCAGCGCGAGCTGCTCCTCGAGCGGATCTCTCACCTGCAGGAGATGGTCTCCGCAGTAGACCGCCTGAAGGAGGCGATCGCAGTGAACACGCCACTGACCCCCTCGGATCGTGCCGAGATCTTCGGTACCGACTGGAACGAGGAATGGCCGGCCGAGGCCGAGCGACGGTGGGGCGACACCCCGCAGTGGGAGCAGTCGCAGCAGCGGACAAAGGGGATGTCGAAGGAGGACTGGCGACGGGTCAAGGCGGAGACGGACGCGCTGAACGCCGACCTCGCCGCCGCGAAACGGGCCGGCGTCGA
>NZ_JAALDW010000362.1:10790-13111 GCF_014145055.1 Dietzia sp. DQ11-38-2 | reverse complement strand
GGATCCAGGTCGGAGGCCACGAGCGCCTCCCGGGCGGCCGGTCTGGCGTCCGGTGCGACCGCGTCCTCCAGGTCGACGATCACCACGTCCGCTCGCTCGGCCGCCTTGCCGTACCGCTCGGGGCGGTCGGCCGGGCAGAACAGCAGTGCCGGGCCGGGCGGGATCCACGCCGGGGTCATGCCGGCCCCTCCCCCGCCTGGTCGGCCGGACGCTTACGGACCAGCGTCTTACGGACAGCCCTCGCCACCACGTCACCGTGCTGGTTGCGACCGATGTGCTCGAGGGTCACGATGCCCTCGCCCGGGCGCGACTTCGACTCCCGCTTGTCCGTGCACACCGTCTCGGCGTAGAGGGTGTCGCCGTGCAACACGGGCTTGGGGAAGGTGACCTCGGAGAATCCGAGGTTGGCCACGATCGTGCCCTGGGTGAGCTGCGCGACCGAGAGCCCGACCAGCGTCGACAGCGTGTGCATGGAGTTCATGAGCCGCTCGCCGCCGAAGCCCGGCTGCTCGGCCGACCACGCCGCGTCCAGGTGCAGGGCCTGCGTGTTCATCGTCAGCGTGGTGAACAGGACGTTGTCCGTCTCGGTCATCGTGCGCCCGGGGCGGTGGAGGTAGGCGGTGCCCACCTCGTACTCCTCGAACCACAGTCCGCGTTGGACGACCTCTTTGCGCTGGTCCGTCATCGCCTACAGCCCCAGTCCCCGCGCGATCAGCATGAGCTGCACCTCGGTGGTGCCCTCGCCGATCTCGAGGATCTTGGAGTCCCGGTAGTGCCGCGCCACCGGGTACTCGTTCATGAACCCGTAGCCGCCGTGGATCTGGGTGGCGTCCCGGGCGTTGTCCATGGCCGCCTCGGAGGAGACCATCTTGGCGATGGCGGCCTCCTTCTTGAACGGCTTGCCGGCCAGCATGAGGCGGGCGGCCTCGTAGTAGGCGCAGCGCGCGGTGTGGGCGCGGGCCTCCATGCGGGCGATCTTGAAGGAGATCGCCTGGAACGACCCGATCTTCTGGCCCATGGACTCGCGTTCACGCGCGTACTTGACCGACTCGTCCACACACCCCTGCGCCGCGCCGGTGGCCACCGCCGCGATCGCGATGCGGCCCTCGTCGAGGATCGACAGGAAGTTCGCGTAACCGCGTCCCTCCTCCCCGAGCAGGTTCTCCGCCGGGACCCGCACGTCGGAGAAGGTCAGCGGGTGGGTGTCGGAGGAGTTCCACCCGACCTTGTCGTAGGCCGGTTCGACGGTGAAACCGGGCGTGCCGGACGGGACGATGATGGTCGAGATGGCCTTCTTGCCGTTGTCGCGGACGCCGGTCACGGCGGTGACGTTGACGAGCGAGGTGATGTCGGTCCCCGAGTTCGTGATGAACTGCTTGTTGCCGTTGACCACCCACTCGTCGCCGTCGCGCTTGGCGGTCGTCCTGGTGGCTCCGGCGTCCGACCCCGCACCGGGCTCGGTGAGCCCGAAGCCCGCGAGCGCCTTCCCGGCCGCGAGATCGGGGAGCCAGGTGTTCTTCTGCTCCTCGGTACCGAAGTGGTAGATCGGCATCGCACCGAGGCCCACGCCGGCCTCGAGCGTCATGGCGGTGGATTGGTCGACCCGGCCCAGTTCCTCGAGTGCCAGGGACAGGGCGAAGTAATCTCCGCCCATGCCGCCGAACTCCTCCGGGAAGGGCAGCCCGAACAGGCCCATCTCGCCCATCCCGGCCACGATCTCGTAGGGGAACGTGTGGTTGCGGTCGTGCTCGGCCGAGGCGGGGGCGACCACCTTGTCGGCGAACTCGGCGACCGTCGACTTCAGGTCGGCGTAGTGCTCTTCCAACTCAGGCATTGCCTTCTCCTTCGGATTCCTCGGTGGAGGGGTCGGGGGTGGAGGGGTGGGGCTCGACGGTGCTTGGTTCGACCGTCGCGAGCAGGTGGTCGGCGGGCACCTGCTCGCCGGTGGTGACGTTCAGCCGGACCACTCCGTCGATCGGCGCCGACAGCGCGTGTTCCATCTTCATGGCCTCGACGGCCAGGACGTTCTGGCCCGCGGTCACCTCGTCGCCGTCGGCGACGAAACACGCGATGACCGATCCGGGCATGGGGCTGAGGATCTGACCGTCCGACAATCCGGCGTCGTGGATCCGGGAGTCGATCAACGGGAGCAGCCGCAGGTCCCAGGTGCCACCGTCGCCGGCCACCCAGAAGGTGTCCGCCGCCTTGGGGTCAGCGGAGCGGACGACGGTCCAGCGCTGCTGGGTGTCGTCGACGGTCAGTCGCAGCGACCCGCCGTCCCGGGCGACCCTGGCCCGGTGCCGCGAGGAGACCTCGGGCTC
>NZ_JAALDW010000362.1:856-10637 GCF_014145055.1 Dietzia sp. DQ11-38-2 | reverse complement strand
TCCAGCCGTTGGGCACGTCCCACGGTCCGCGCCGGGCGGCCGGCACGCGGGCCCAGCGCTCCTCGGTGCGGTGCATGGCCACGGCGACGAGTGCACCCTCGGGCGCCGGGGTCGCGGTGTAGTCGTCGAGGGTCCGATCGAGCAGACCCGTGTCGAGGTCGCCGGCGACGACCTCCGGCTGGGAGAGCAGGAACCGGCAGAAGTCGATGTTGGTTCTCAGTCCGAGGACATGGGTGTCGGCGAGCGCGGCGTCGAGTCGGGCCAGCGCCTCGGCCCGGTCGGTGCCGTGGGCGATGACTTTACCGAGCATCGGGTCGTAGTCGCTTCCGACGACCGTGCCGACGCGCAGGCCGGAGTCCACCCGGATGCCGTCGCCCGAGGGTTCCTCCAGCCCGAGCACGGTTCCGCCGGTCGGGAGGAAGCCCTTGGCCGGGTCCTCGGCGTAGACGCGGGCCTCGATCGCGTGGCCGGTGAGGGTGATGTCCTCCTGGCGCAGGGTCAGCTCCTCGCCCGCGGCGATGCGGACCTGCCAGTCGACCAGGTCCACGCCGGTGACCATCTCGGTGACCGGGTGCTCGACCTGGAGCCGGGTGTTCATCTCCATGAAGAAGAACTCGTCCGGGGCGTGGGCGGAGACGATGAACTCGACCGTGCCCGCACCCACGTAACCGACCGAGCGGGCGGCGTCGCACGCGGCGGCACCGATCCGCTGGCGGGTGACCTCGTCGAGCAGCGCGCTGGGCGCCTCCTCGATGACCTTCTGGTGGCGGCGCTGCAGCGAGCACTCACGCTCACCCAGGTGGATGACGTTGCCGTGGGTGTCGGCGAGGACCTGGACCTCGATGTGTCGCGGGGTGTCGACGAACCGCTCGAGGAACAGGGTGTCGTCGCCGAACGCACCCGCGGACTCGCGGCGGGAGGAGTCGAGCGCGGCGCGAAGGTCCTCGGGTCGCTCGACGCGTCGCATGCCCTTGCCGCCGCCGCCCGCGGACGGCTTGACGAGGACCGGGTATCCGACCTCGTCGGCGCCGGCCACCAGCTCGTCGTCGGTCAGTCCCGGACGCGAGATCCCGGGCACGGTCGGTACGTCCCGGGCGGACACCGCCGCCTTGGCGGTGATCTTGTCGCCCATCGTCTCGATCGCGGTGGCCGGTGGCCCCACGAAGATCAGGCCCGCCTCCTCCAGCGCCCGCGCGAACCGGGAGTTCTCCGACAGGAACCCGTAGCCCGGGTGGACCGCCTGGGCGCCGGTCCGGCGGCAGGCGTCGATCACCTTGTCGATGTCGAGATAGGACTGTGAGGCCTGGGCCGGGCCCAGGCGGACCGCCGCGTCGGCCATGCGCACGTGCAGCGCATCGGCGTCCGCGTCGGAGTAGACGGCGACCGAGCGGATCCCCGCTGCCCGCAGGGAGCGGATCACGCGGCAGGCGATCTCCCCGCGATTGGCCACCAGAACGGTGTGGAGTTTCTGGGACAGTTCCTCTGACATGGGGCTTCTCACATCCTGAAGACGCCGTTGTTGACCGGCTGGAGGGGGGCGTTGGCGGCGGCCGCGAGTGCCAGGCCGAGGACGGTGCGGGTGTCGGCGGGGTCGATGATCCCGTCGTCCCAGAGGCGGGCCGTGGAGTAGTAGGCGGTGGACTGCTCCTCGAACTGCTCGCGGATGGGTGCGGTGAACTCCGCCTGCTGCTCGTCGGTCCACTCCCCGCCCGCCTTGGTCACCTGCGCGGCGCGCACCGACGCGAGGGTGTCCGCGGCCTGGGGACCGCCCATCACGGCGATCCGGGCGTTGGGCCACATCCACAGGAATCGCGGTGAATAGGCGCGGCCACACATGGAGTAGTTGCCGGCACCGAAGGACCCGCCCACCACGATCGTGAACTTGGGCACGCGTGCGCACGCCACCGCGGCGACCATCTTGGCGCCGTTCTTGGCGATGCCGCCCGCCTCGTACTGGCGTCCGACCATGAACCCGGTGATGTTCTGGAGGAAGACCAGCGGGATCTTGCGGCGGTCGCACAGTTCGATGAAGTGCGCGCCCTTGAGGGCGGATTCGGAGAAGATGACGCCGTTGTTGCCGATGATCCCCACCGGATGACCGTGGATCCGCGCGAACGCGGTGACCATCGACGTGCCGTAGTCCTTCTTGAACTCCGTGAACTCACCACCGTCGACGACCGTGCCGATGATGTCGCGCACGTCGTAGGGCTGCCGGGAGTCGACCGGGACGAGGTCGTAGAGATCCGTCTGTGGACGAACCGGCTCGCGGGGCTCGAGGACCTCCCAGTCCGGCTCGGGGGCCGGCGGGCAGGTCGCGATGATCTCGCGGACCTTCATGAGCGCGTCGTAGTCGTCGTCGGCGAGATGGTCCACCACACCCGAGGTCTTGGCGTGCAGGTCGCCGCCTCCGAGCTCCTCGGCGGTGACCTCCTCCCCGGTGGCGGCCTTCACCAGCGGCGGACCGGCGAGGAAGATCGTGCCCTGGTTGCGCACGATCACGGCCTCGTCACTCATCGCCGGGACGTAGGCGCCGCCGGCGGTGCACGAGCCCATCACCGCGGCGATCTGCGGGATGCCCCGGGCCGACATGGTGGCCTGGTTGTAGAAGATGCGGCCGAAGTGGTCCCGATCGGGGAACACGTCGTCCTGCTGGAGCAGCATCGCCCCGCCCGAGTCCACCAGGTAGATGCACGGCAGGTTGTTGGCCAACGCCACCTCCTGGCCGCGCAGGTGCTTCTTGACGGTCATCGGGTAGTAGGTGCCGCCGGAGACGGTCGCGTCGTTGGCGATCACCAGGCACTCGCGTCCGGACACGCGGCCGATCCCGGCGACGACCCCGGCGCCGGGCGCCTTGCCCCCGTACATCTCCTCCGCCGCCAGCGGGGACAACTCGAGGAACGGGCTACCCGGGTCCAGGAGGACGTCGACCCGCTGGCGGGCGAGGAGCTTCCCGCGCTCGAGGTGACGGGCCCGGGCCTTCTCACCGCCGCCCATCGAGGCCCGATCGAGGCGGTCGCGGAGGTCGGCGAGCAGTTCCTCGTGCGCCTGGCGGTTGGTGGTCGGGCTATCGGTGGACGGGCGATCGGTGGTCGCGGAAGACATCAGCGCCGCTCCCTTTCAGTTAAGTCGGATTAACTGAGTTCGACCATAGTGCCATGGCTCACAGATGTCCAGAAGGGGTGCCGCGACCCGCGCGGCGCGGCACGGCAAGGCCACGCCGATCGCCGTGAAAGCAGGATCGGAAGCGGAGCGAAGAGCAGGTCAGGTGCTTAGGCTAACCTGGGCTAGCACAGGCTCTCCTTGCTTGCAAGTCGGCCTGATCGGGGGTTGACTCGGTGACACCCGACCGGATCGACTCACCGGCCGGATCGCCACACCGACGCGAGGAGCAACCGACATGGCCACTCTCACCGGAATCAGCAACTGCACGGTCACCACGTGCTCGTTCAACGCCGACGCCGACTGCACGGCCCCGGCGATCACCGTTGCAGGATCACCCGACCATGCCGAGTGCGGGACGTTCATCTCGCTCGACGTGCGGGGCGGACTGCCCACGGCGACCGCGCACGTCGGCGCCTGCCAGCGCGTCGAGTGCGCGCACAACAAGGATCTGCTCTGTTCCGCGGAATCGGTGACGATCGGCTCCGGCGCCGACACCGCCGACTGCCTGACCTACTCCCCGGCCTAGGGGACCACGGACGTAGACGGTCAGCGGCGTGGACGGTCAGCTCGCCCGGGCCACGTACTGACCCATCTCCCGGACCACGTCCCCGAGGCTCTGCGCACGGGTCATGAACGGCAGGTGCACCACGTCGGCGTCGCGCCCGAGTGCGGTGAGCAGGTGGAGGCCGTCCGGGTCGACGCCCAGGACGAACGGCGGATGAGCCGGGTCGCCCGACCCGGCCAGGATCGCCAGGTGTTCCCCGAAGCGCGCCCGGATCTCGTCTGCGAGACCGGGCGCCTCGGCGGCCAACGGGTCCGAGGGAACCGAATCCAGGTCGCGCGCGTGGACCGTCCCCTGGTGCCCGAGCCGACGCACCTGAAGTTCGTCGAGGTCGATCTCGATCTCGACGACCCACCCCTCACCCTGTCGTGCGGACCGCGCGATGCCGAACCCGTACAGGCTGGCCACGTGCACCTTCGCCTCCACGATGGGGGCGAACTCGTCGATCATCACGACCACCTCGACCGACGCCCCCGGCTCCACGATCAGGCCGGACCACGGCGCGGGAGCCCCGGTGACCACGATGGACCCGCCACCGACCCAGCGGTGCTGCGCGGAGACCATGACATCCGAGCGGTTCCGGGTCCCCCGGACGGCGACCGTGGCGACACCTGACCCGTCCAGAAGACGTCGGGCGCCGTGCGCGACCGGATCCGACGCGGGCGGCTGGGCGATCGGGGGCTCGATCTCGTTCTCGGCGGGATTCGGTGCCATCGTTCACCCTCCACGGGTCGCCTGCTGAGGGGCGAGGTCTCGACGGCGAGGTTTAGGTGACCCTCGCCTAAGTTAGGTATCCCTAAAGTGCCTGAGCGGACCGGGCGCTGTCAAGTGGACGCCCTAGACTGGTGGCGTGACCGACACCACAACCGACGCCACCACCGGCGAGAGCCCCGCCCTCGCCCCCGCCGAGATGCCGCGGCGCGTGCACGCCTTCCGGGACGACGCGCTCGGGTACGACGACGCCTCGGCCCTCGCGGACCGTGTCCGCAGGCGGGAGGTCTCGCCCACGGAGCTGGTCGAGGCCGCCATCGATCGGTGCACAGCCGTGGACCCCGTACTGGGGGCCCTGGTGCACACCGACTACGACCGCGCTCGTCACCGGGCATCGTGGGTCCGCGAGTCTCATCTCTCGGCCCCCCTCGCCGGCGTTCCGTCCGCGTTCAAGGACGCGGTCCGGGTGGAGGGCCTGCCCATGACGCTCGGGTCCTCGGCGGTGCCCACCCGTCCGGCCCTCCACGACGGCCCCTACGCACCCCTGTTCCGCGCGACCGGGCTCATCCCGCTGGGAACGACCGCGATGCCACCCTTCGGCTGGACCGCCGCCACCGAACGGCAGGGGGGTCTCGTCACCCGCAATCCGTGGGACACCGCCCGCACCAGCGGGGGGTCCTCGGGAGGATCCGCCGCACTCGTGGCCGCCGGCGCGCTGCCGATCGCCCACGCCAACGACGGTGGAGGCTCTATCCGGATCCCCGCGGCGGTGACCGGGCTCGTCGGGTTCAAACCCAGTCGCGGCAGGCACCCGGACGAGGAGTTCTCGGCGACCATGCCGATTCCGATCATCTCCCAGTCCGTGGTCTCCCGGTCCGTGCGCGACACGGTGACCTTCCTGACCGCCTTCGAGGCCGGGCACCGTCCGGTCGGGGTCCCGCCGTTGGGCGCGGTCTCGCCGGCCCCCACCCGGCGGTTGCGCATCGGTCTGGTCGAACACAGTCCCGCGGGCGATCCCACCGATGCCGCCACACTGGCGGTGCTGCGAAAAGCCGCCGACCGGCTGGAGGCGCTGGGCCACGAGGTCGTGCCGACGCCCGCGCCGGTCCCGTCCTCGTTCCGCGAGGACTTCATCGCCTATTGGGGCCTGCTCGCGCTGGCCACGTCCTCCGGTGGGAGGGGCATGTTCGGCCCTGAGTTCGCAGCGGATCGCCTGGACCCGTTCACGATCGGCCTCGCCGGGATGGCCAAGAGGTCCCTGCCCTCGCTTCCCCTGCACCTGTATCGCCTCTATCGGGCCAGGCGACGGTTCGACTCGGCGTTCGGCGACCTCGATGTGTACCTCAACCCCGTGGTCAACCACGAGACCCCGGAGGTCGGTTATCTGGACGCGGACCTGCCGTATGAGTCCCACCTCGAGAGGGTCTCCGACTGGGTCACCTTCACCCCCCTCCAGAACATCGCGGGGTCGCCCGCAGTCTCCCTCCCGGCCGGTCGGGCTCCGGACGGCCTGCCCATCGGGGTGCACCTGTCGTCGAGGATCGGCCATGACCGCCTGGTGCTCGAACTCGCCTCGGAGTACGAGGAGGCCTACCCGTTCGACCGCATCTGGGAGTGAGGCTCACTCGTCCACGAGCTGGGCGACGCGCGGGCCGACCCGGCGCCGCAGCACCACCTCCGTGCGGGTCCGCAGGACGCCCGGCGTGGAGATGATGGCGCTGAACACCTCTTCGAGGTGCGCGTGATCGCGGGCCACCACCCGGCAGACCACGTCGAACTCCCCCGCCACACTCATCACCTCGAGCACCTCGCGCACCTCGGCCAGCCCGGAACACGTCGCCTCCAGCTCGGCCTGCGCCATCTGGATGTGGACCAACGCCGAGAGCGGGTACCCGAGCGCCGCCGGATCGAGGGTCGGCGCCCACGACGCGATCACGCCCCGGGCCTCGAGCTTGTCCAACCTGGCCTGTGCGGTCCCGCGCGCCACCCCGAGGCGGCGGGAGAACTCGCGCACCCCGACCCTGGGGTCCGCCAGGACGACTCTCAGGAGTCGTCGATCCGTGTGGTCCAGAGCCGAAGCTTCGCGGGGAGCCGATTCCATGTGTACATCATAAGGCGCGCGTCGTTGGACACAGTGCTCAACAGTCGCGCGGTCCCAGGCGCCGGAGTGCACACCGTGCTCGCCACAATGCTGACCACGTGACGCGCATCACGTGCGCGCCTAGCCTGGAGTCGTATCTCGATTCTCTCGAAGGCCAGGTGTGACCGATGACCTCTCTTCTCGGACCCACGAGCGGTACCCAGGACGATCCGCGTGACCCGCGGGCGGACGCCACCTCGTTCTCTCTCTCCGACCGCTACACGCGGGAAAGCGGCACGGTGTTCCTCACCGGTATCCAGGCACTGGTCCGCACGGTCCGCGACCGCGCGCGGTTGGACCGCCGACAGCACCTACTCACCGCCAGCCTCGTCAGCGGGTACGAGGGCTCCCCACTGGCCGGCTACGACCTCGAGCTGGCCCGGCGCGGGACGTTCCTGGACCCGTTCGACGTGGTCCATCGTCCCGCCCTCAACGAGGAGGCCGCCGCGACGGCCGTCATGGGGTCGCAACTCGCGCGACGCACGGGCACCCTGCGCGCGACCGCCAACACCGGCGGCGCGCCCCTGCAGGGCGTCGTCGGGTACTGGTACGGCAAGGCCCCCGGCCTGGACCGCGCCACGGACGCGATCCGACACGCCAACCTCATCGGTACCGACCCTCACGGAGGTGCGGTCGCCTTCGTCGGCGATGACCCCGGGGCCAAGTCCTCGACGGTGCCCTGCTCGTCGGAGCTCGCGCTCGCGGACCTCTACCTCCCCACGCTCTATCCCGCGGACTCCCAGGACGTGCTGGACTTCGGCGTCCACGCGGCGATCCTCTCCCGCGTCTCGGGCCTGTGGTCGGCCGTGAAGATCTCGTCGCACGTGGCGGACGCGTCGTCCACCGCGCTGGTGGACCCGGACCGGATCCTGCCCGACTACGGAGACCTGGGGACCAGCCCCCACGTGCCCTCGGGCCAGTTGCTCGGGTCCAGTCTGATGGAGTTGGAGCAGAACCAGCTCACCACCCGCATCCCCCGGGCGCTGGAGTACGCGCGGCTCAACGGACTCAACCGGATAGTCCAGTCGACCGCCGACGACAGGATCGGCATCGTCGCCGCCGGCAAGAGCTACCTGGACGTCCGCGAATCGCTGCGCAGGCTGGGCCTGGACGACGCCGAACTCGCCCGGCGCGGCATCCGGATCCTCAAGCTCGGCATGGTCTACCCGATGGAGCGCACGGTCCTGGACGAGTTCATGTCCGGCCTGGACGAGGTGATCGTGGTGGAGGAGAAGCGCGACTTCATCGAGACCATGATCCGCGAGATCCACTTCCGCCGCGCGGGCGTCGCGAATGTCGTGGGCAAGACCCACGAGGACGGCTCCACATTGTTCAGCCGGTTCGGCGAACTCGACGTCGACGCCGTGACCCGGGGTCTGGCACAGCGGCTCGGGCGCGTCCACGGGATCGAGTCGGCGCTCGCCTGGCTCGACGGCCCCGGCCGGGGTCGCTCGCGCATCGCCCTGCCCCTGGCCACCACCCGGACCCCCTACTTCTGCTCGGGTTGCCCGCACAACAGTTCCACCAAGGTGGCGGACGGGACGCTCGTGGGCGGCGGCATCGGCTGCCACGCAATGGTGCTGCTGATGGACGAAGAGCAGGTCGGCACGGTCACCGGGGTCACCCAGATGGGCGGCGAGGGGCTCCAGTGGACCGGTATGGCCCCGTTCCTGACCGAGAACCACCTGGTGCAGAACATCGGCGACGGCACGTTCATGCACTCCGGTTCGCTCGCGCTCCGCGCGGCTGTCGCCTCAGGCGACAACATCACCTACAAGCTGCTCCACAACGGCACGGTCGCGATGACGGGTGGCCAGGACCCGGTCGGCCAGATGACCCTGCCGGAGATCCTGCGACTCCTGCAGGCGGAGCGGGTCGCCAAGATCGTCGTCACCACCGATGACGTCAGGGCCACGAGATCCCAGGGGCTGCCCCGCGGCATCGAGGTCCGCGATCGTCGCGACACGCTCGAGGTCCAGAAGGAGCTCGCCGCGGTCCCCGGTGTGACCGTGTTGGTCCACGACCAGTTCTGCGCGGCCGAGAAGCGCCGCCACCGCAAGCGCGGCACCTACCCCACCCCGGCCGAGCGGGTGGTGATCAACGAACGCATCTGCGAGGGCTGCGGCGACTGCGGCAGGAAGTCCAACTGCCTGTCGGTCCATCCGGTGGAGACCGAGTTCGGCCGAAAGACCCGGATCGACCAATCCACCTGCAACTTCGACTTCTCGTGCCTGGAAGGCGACTGCCCCGCCTTCGTCACCGTGGTGCCGGGGACGCGGAGCGAGCGTGTGGCGACGGCGCCCGAGCTCGACGCGTCGGCCCTCCCGGAGCCGATGAGGGCCGAGGTCGACGCCGACCGGGGTTTCTCATTGCGCCTGACCGGTATCGGCGGGACGGGCATCGTCACCGTGTCCGCTGTCCTGGCGACCGCCGCCGTCCTCGACGGCAACGCCGCCCGCACCCTCGACATGACCGGACTGGCGCAGAAGGGCGGCGCGGTGGTCTCCGACGTCCGGGTGGCCCGGACCCCGATCGAGCAACCCCCGAAGATCGGCGCCGGTGACTGCGACCTCTACCTGTGCTGTGACGGCCTGGTGGGCGCGGACGACGCCAACCTCAAGGTCGCGCACCCCGACCGCACCACCGCGGTCGTCTCCACCACCCGGATCCCCACGGGCTCCATGGTGATCGACACCGCCGTGCACTACCCGTCCGGCACCGACATCCAGACCTCCATCGACCGGGCCTCGAGAAGAGGCGTCTACCTGAACCCGGGAGAGATCACGGAGAACCTCTTCGGCTCCACTCAGGCGTCCAACATGCTCATGGTGGGGGCGGCCTACCAGAGCGGGGCCCTGCCGATTTCCGCCCGGGCCATCGAGCAGGCCATCGAGCTCAACGGGGTCGCGGTGTCGGCGAACCTGCAGGCGTTCCGGCGTGGCCGACAGGCCGTCGCGGATCCGGGAGCCCTCGGCGCGCTGGTCGCCGATCTGCACCGCCCGGCGACCACCGCGACGCCGGACTTGCACGAGCCCTCCCCCACCGCGCGCCGCCTGGTCACCGGCCTGGGCCCGGAGGCCTCCGACGAGCTCCGGGCCGTCGTGGCCCTGCGCGTCGACGAACTGATCGGCTTCCAGAGCGAGGCCTACGCTGCCGACTACGTGCGCAGGGTCGAGGACCTGCGTGCGGCCGAGGCGCTATCCGGG
>NZ_JAALDW010000362.1:0-832 GCF_014145055.1 Dietzia sp. DQ11-38-2 | reverse complement strand
CGGCTCGCCCTCACGGTGGCCAGGAACCTGTACAAGCTCATGGCGTACAAGGACGAGTACGAGGTGGCCCGGCTGGCCGTCGACCCGGAGTTCGCGGCCCGTCTCACCGAGGAGTGGGGCGAGGGGGCCACGCCCAGGCTCAAGCTGCACCCGCCGGCGCTCCGCGCGATGGGGATGAAGCGGAAGATCGCGATCGGCCCGAAGGCCATGCCCGCCATGAGGGCACTGGCTCGGATGAAGCGCCTGCGCGGCACCCCGCTCGACGTGTTCGGCTACGCCCACGTCCGCAGGGTGGAGCGCGCGCTCCTGGCCGAGTACCGCGACGTGGTCAGGCGACTGACCACCGACCTGCAGCGCACGGGCCCCGGCGGCCGGGAGGCCATTTGGTACGACACCGCCGTCGAGCTGGCGGGCCTGCCCGACATGGTGCGCGGATACGAACACGTCAAGCTGGACAACGTGGAGCGCTACCGTGAGGAGCTCACGCGACTGCTCGGCTCGCTCAGGACCGCAGAGCCGCCGACGCCATCGCGGTGAGGACGCGCCGGAGTTCGGCCTCGGCCATGGACGGCAGCCGCGGACTGGAGTTGAGCAGTCCGAACACGGCGTGCACGTGAGCCCGCGCGTCCACGGCGGGCAGCTCCGGGCGCAGCCTCATGAGAGCGTCGACCCACATCTCGGCGTACTCGCGCTGCAGGCTACGCACCTCGTGCCGCGGCCCGGCGGGCAGTGCGCCGAGATCGCGGAACTGCACGCTGATGAGATCCGGTTCGGTCGCGACGAAGTCCACGTGGACCCCCAGGAGCGCGTCGACGACCTCGGCCGGGTCCCC
>NZ_JAALDW010000361.1:0-1778 GCF_014145055.1 Dietzia sp. DQ11-38-2 | reverse complement strand
GCCGAGTCCGACCGGCTGGTGGAACAGGCCAACGTCATCTACGACCGCACCATCACCGAGGCCCGCCAGGAGCAGCAGCGGATGCTGTCGGAGTCCGAGGTCGTCCGGATCGCCGACGAGGAGGCCAGCCGGATCCGGGACGCCGCGCACGCGGAGAGCGATCGTCGGCGCGAGGAATGCGACGCCTACATCGACGACAAGATGGCGCGGTTCGAGGAGTTCCTCGGCTCGACCCTCCGCACCGTGTCCCGCGGGCGCGAGGAACTCCACGGGGTCGCCCCGATCGGCCGGCGTGAGGCCCACGGCCGGCGCGGGGCGCGCGAGGGCGATCACTACGGCGACGGGTACGGGGACTACTGACCGACGACGGGTAGTCTGCTGGGCGTGTCCACCACCTCCCGCCCCCGACATCAAGGCCGCCCGGCCGCCGATTCCCTCGTCCTCGACACCCGCAGCATCACCCGGTCGCCGGGTGCGATGACGCAGGTCCGGCGCGCCGCGGTCCTGCCGTCGTCGATCGGGGTCGAGTTGATCCGCATCCCCGAGGGTGACGAGGTCGACCTGGACCTGGACCTGACTTTCGTCGAGGAAGGAGTCCTGGTGACCGGCTCCGTCGCCGGACGCGCCTCGGTGGAGTGCGCACGGTGTCTCGGCGAGTTCACCACCGAGGTCTCCGTGGATCTCACGGAGATGTACGCCGCCGAGGGCACGGCCGCCGCCGACGGGGTGGAGCAGGACGAGGTGCGTCTGCTCGACGGCGATCTGCTGGACCTGGAACCGGCTCTGGTCGACGCATTCGGCCTGGAGTTCCCGATGTCGCCCACGTGCACGGATTACGGCCACAGTGTCTGCGTCAACCCCGACACCCCCGCGCCGGACGGTGTCTCCGGCGACACCGAGGGACGCATCGATCCGCGATGGGCCGGACTGGCCGAGAAGTTCGCGGACCCCGGGACCGACGAGGGGGCCGGGTGACGGACCCCGCCCCCGAGCTCGATGCGGTCCTGGGGGTGCGGCTCCCCGCGGACCTGGCCGCACAGGCTCTGACCCACAGGTCGTACGCCTACGAGCACGGCGGGCTACCCCATAACGAGCGGCTCGAGTTCCTCGGAGACGCCGTTCTGGAACTCATCGTGACCGAGCATCTCTACGCCGCCTACCCGGACCGCCCGGAGGGTGACCTCGCGAAGATCCGGGCCAGTCTGGTCAACACCTACGTTCTGGCCGACATCGCCCGCGAGCTGGGCCCGACGGGGTTGGGAGCGCTACTACGGCTCGGCAGGGGGGAGGAGTTGACCGGCGGACGGGACAAGCACTCGATCCTGGCAGACACCCTGGAGGCCGTCTTCGGCGCCGTGTACCTGACCCACGGTCTGGACGTGGCGAGGGGGATCGTCGAGGGGATCATCGGTGAGCGGCTCCGCGTGGTCCCCACCCTGGGAGCGGCGCTCGACTGGAAGACCAGTCTTCAGGAGAAGTGCTCGGCGCTCGGCCGACCCAAGGCACGGTACGAGATCACCTCCACCGGACCGGACCACGACAAGACCTTCACCGCGGTGGCCCTGGTCGGCGACGACCCGCTGGGTCAGGGCGTCGGCCGGACCAAGAAGGAAGCCGAGCAGAAGGCCGCCGAGCAGGCCTGGGCGGCCCTGGACCGGGCCACGGGCTGACATGCCGGAGCTCCCCGAGGTCGAGGTGGTGCGTCGCGGCCTCGAGACCCACGTGGTGGGCCGTCGGATCCTCGACGTCGACGTGACCGGGGTCCGCACGGCCCGCCG
>NZ_JAALDW010000360.1:0-2450 GCF_014145055.1 Dietzia sp. DQ11-38-2 | reverse complement strand
CGGCGCCCCGCGGGATCCGACCCGGGTACCCGCGGGGCGCCGATCGACTGACCTCTCGTCAGATCCGGTCGACCAGCAGCTTGGCGAACGCGGCGGGGTCCGACAGCGTCCCGCCCTCGGCCAGGACGGCCGCACCCGAGAGCAGGCGCGCCGTCTGGGCGAGTCCCGGGGCCGACGGGTCCTCGGAATGTTGCGACCGCAACCGCTCGACCAGGGGGTGAGACGGGTTGAGCTCCAGAATCCTCTTGCTCGCGGGCAGCTCCATGCCCGAGGCCCGGTACATGGCCTCGAGTTGCGGGGTCATGTCGAACTCGTCGCCGACCATGCACGCGGCGGACTCGGTCAGACGATGCGACAGTCGCACCTGCTTGACCTCGTCGGCCAGCTCCTCGCCCAGCCAGTCGAGCAACCCGGCGAAATCCGCGGTATCCGCCTCGTCCTTCGCATCCTCACCCTCGGCTCCGATACCGGACAGGTCCACGTCGCCCTTGGCCACCGAGCGCAGCCGCCTGCCCTCGACCTCGCCGACCGCGTCGACCCACACCTCGTCGACCGGGTCGGTGAGCACCAACACCTCCACACCCCGCGCCCGGAACGCCTCCAGGTGCGGGGAGTTCTCCACCGCCGCGCGGGACGTGCCGGTGAGGTAGTAGATCTCCTCCTGCCCATCGACCATCCGGGAGATGTACTCGGCGATCGTGGTGCCCGCCTCGTCCTCGCCCCCGGTGCCCCCGTCGGACTCGTCCGGTCGCGGACGAGTGGACGCGAACGTGCTCACGGCGAGTAGTTGCTCGCGGGCGTCGACATCGGAGATCAGGCCTTCTTTCAGGACCGCGCCGAAGTTCTTCCAGAACGAACGGAACTCCTCGGGACGCTCGGTCCTGAGCTGCTCGATGGTCTGCAGCACCCGCTTGACCAGTCGCTTACGGATCGCACGGACCTGGCGGTCCTGTTGGAGGATCTCGCGCGAGACGTTGAGAGAGAGGTCCTGGGCGTCGACGATTCCCTTGACGAAGCGCAGGAAGGGAGGCACCAGCTCCTCGCAGTCGTCCATGATGAAGACTCTGCGGACGTAGAGCTGAACCCCGCGCTTGGCGTCCGGCGAGAACAGGTCGAACGGGACCTGGGTGGGCAGGAAGAGCAGAGCCTGGTACTCGAACGTCCCCTCCGCCTTGAGGGTGATGGTCTCCAGCGGCTCGTCCCAGGCGTGGGAGACGTGACGGTAGAACTCCGCGTACTCCTCGTCGGTCACCTCGGAGCGGGGCCGCGTCCACAGCGCCTTCTGGGAGTTGAGCGTCACGGTCTCGGTGATCGTGCTCTCCGCGGCGGGGTCGTTCCCCTCGTCGTCGTCCCCCGTCGGTTCCGGTGCGGGGCGCTGCACCTCCATGCGGATCGGCCAGGCGATGAAGTCCGAGTAGGTGCGCACGACCCGGCGCAGCGTGGACTCCGCGGCATAGTCGGGCAGCGCCGCGTCCCCGCCGGTCGGCTTGAGCCGGAGGACCACCGAGGTGCCCTGGGGGGCGTCGGGGGCCTCCTCGATCGTGTACGTCCCCTCGCCTCCCGAGGTCCAGCGCGTGCCGGTGGTCTCGCCGGCCTTGCGGGTGACCAACGTGACCTCATCGGCGACCATGAAGGTGGAGTAGAACCCGATACCGAACTGGCCGATGAGATCGGCGGTCACCTGCTCGCTGGCCTCGCCCGACTCCTGCGCCGCGCGCGCCGCCGCGAGGGCCTCCCGCATCTGGCCGGTACCCGATTTCGCGAGCGTGCCGATGAGATCCACCACCTCGTCGCGCGACATCCCGATGCCGTTGTCGCGGATCGTCAGGGTGCGGGCCTGCTCATCGGGGATCAACTCGATGTGCAGGTCCGAGGTGTCGACACCCAACGAGGAGTCCTGAATCGCGGCCAGCCTCACCTTGTCCAACGCGTCCGAGGAGTTGGAGATGACCTCTCGGAGGAAGGTGTCCGGGTTGGAGTAGATCGAGTGGATCATCAGATCCAGCAGTTGCCGGGTCTCGGCCTGGAACTCCCGGGTCTCTGCTGCACCGGAGGTCTGCGCGCTCATGGCGGGTATCGGTCCTTTCTCGTCACGGCTCAGGGGCTGGCGCGATCTGGTCACGCCGTCCCAGTCAACCTAGTGTGAGGCCCAGACATTCCTGCAGATGAGGTGACCGTGACCCCGACCCCGTTGAGCCCGGAGGACCTGTCGGTCCTCGACCGGGCCACCACCCTGTTCGGCCGCGCGCTCGCGGCGGGTCTCGACGGCGACTGCGACGCGTGCCCGGGATGGAGCCGCCGCGACTGCGCCAACCACGTCCTGGGCGGCGGGTTGCGCTACGCCGCCTACTTCCCGCGACTGCCGGAATCGGAGATCGCGTGGACCCGCACCGCCGACCACGCCGGCGAGACGCCGGTCCCCGCGCTGCACCGTACGTCCGCCGGCCTCC
>NZ_JAALDW010000359.1:2060-5155 GCF_014145055.1 Dietzia sp. DQ11-38-2 | reverse complement strand
CTTCACCTGGCCGGTCGTCGGGGGCGGGGACGAGCCCGGCGGCCGGGGCCGGGGCCGAGCGTCACCTGGTCGCCCTGTGTCGGGCCGGGTGGACGATCCTCGTCGTACGGGGGCCCTCCGCTCCCGCGAACGCCTGTCGTCCGCAGGTGGGCACCGTGCCATCGGACGCGGGCGGCGTGCTGCCCGCCCTGAGATCCTGGTGGCCGGGGACCACGCTGCTTCCACCGCTCCTCGGCGAGCCGGTCGCTGATCCGCTCGGGATCTGGGCCGTACGCAGCGCGTAGTCCCGTCAGCGCGTGTAGTCCGTGGCGCGCTCATAGCGCGCGTGATCGTCCCAGACCCGGCGCAGTAGCTGCTCGAGCTCCCAGACGTCGCCCTCGGTTCCGAAGTACTTCCGGTCGATCGTCTTGAGCTTGTCCTCGTTCTCGAGGATCTTGGCCCACAACTTGGCCCGCTCGACGGGGTCGTCGGTGAAGTTCTTGTTCAGGTACTCGTGCGAGTGCCGCCTGAGGTTGCCGAGGACGGTGAGAGCCTTACCGGCCGGGCTCACCAGCGAGGCCACGATCGTCACCACGAGGACCGCCACGATGACGCCGAGCGACAGGTAGGTGGGCACCTCCACCACGTCGACGTGCTCGCCCTGGTTGATGAACGGCAGGTTGTTCTCGTGGAGTGCGTGGAGGACCAGCTTCACGCCGATGAAGCCCAGGATCGCCGCCAGGCCGTACTTGAGGTAGACGAGACGGTCGAGGAGGCCGTCCAACAGGAAGTACAGCTGGCGGAGACCGAGCAGGGAGAACGTGGTCGCGGTGAAGACGATGAAGACGTTCTGGGTCAGACCGAAGATCGCGGGGATGGAGTCCAACGCGAACATGATGTCGGTGCCGCCGATCGCCACCATGACGATCATCATCGGCGTCATGACCTTCTTGCCGTTCTCGATTGTGAACAGCTTGTCGTGGTCGTAGTGTTCGGTCGCCGGAATGAACCTCTTGGCCAGGCGCACCACGACGTTGTCCGCGTCGTCGTCCTCGTCATCCTCGGCCAGGAGTCGGCCCGCGGTGATGATGAGGAAGATGCCGAACACGTAGAACAGCGCGCTGAACGCGGTGAGCAGAGCGGCGCCCACGAAGATGAAGGCGGTCCGCGCGATGATGGAGAACACGATGCCGAACAGCAGCGCCTTCTGCTGCCCCGCGCGGGGGACCTTGAAGCTGGTCAGCAGAAGCAGGAAGACGAACAGGTTGTCCACCGAGAGGGCCTTCTCGGTGATGTACCCGGCGAAGTACTCCACGCCCATCTGAGTGCCGCCGAAGATCCACACCAGGAAACCGAAGGCGATCGCGATGCCCACGTACAGGGCGGACCAGATGGCCGATTCCCTGAGCGTCGGGATGTGCTCCTTGCGGACATGGAAGAAGTAGTCGAACAGCAGCAGTGCGACGATGAGTGAGACCGCGAGGGTCCAGGCGAGCGGGGAGGCTCCCAACGGGGGTGTCCTTTCCGAGGAAGGCCGAGTGACCGGATTATCCTACGCGCCTCCACCGGAATCGCCCCAGGTCAGTTTTTCCGCCGCACGCACATCGTGTGCTGCGCCTCCACCACCGTCGCGCCGCGGCTGTCCGTCACCACCGCCGTGTGGACGACGCTGGTGCTCGGCCGCTCGGAGAGTTGCTGCCTGATGGCGTCGGCCTCGGGGCCGGGGACGTCCACCATACACCGCAGTCTGCCCCGGCCGGGAGCCCGGAAATCGATCGTCGCGCTCTTGGTCCACACCTGGTAGCCGCCACCGAGCTGGCCGGACAGCAGTGCCCCGTAGAGGACGTCGGTCGCGGCGAACAGGGCGCCTCCGAACGCGGTGCCGTTGGTGTTGGCGGTCCACGGCGCGACGTGCATGCTCAGCTCCCCGCGGCTCCAGTCCGGGGCGACGTGCCGGATGCGGATGCCGGAGCCGAGCAGCGGCGGGTAGAGGGAGGCCAGCAGAGGGAACGCCCGGGGGCTGGAGGTGTATCGGTGCAGCAGCGTCTTGGGCACGCCCAGATCGTAACTTACCCGCGAGTCAGTTCAATCAGGTGATCCCGCCGGCGGGGCGTGGAAGCCCTGGTCGGGCGACCGCGGAGACCCGATGGCGGCGAGCCGTGGACAAAATCAGCCCCGCTGTCTAGACAAACGGCGGTGGTTTGTCTACGTTGGACGCATCACGTGGCGTGCGACACACGCCGCCGGGTTCGACCGAGGGAGTCCTCCAGATGCACACCGACCTCCAGACAGAGGAGACCGCGGCTCAGCCGTACCCCTGGACTGACGGCAAGCGATACCTGTGGCTGCTCGGGCTCATCCCGGCCGGCGCCCTGTTCATCTCGCTCGGGCTGTTCTCGTGGTTCTCCCACGCCGGGTGGGGCACCGCCGCCGTGGTGGCCTGGTTCGTCGCGCCTTTCGTCGTGTTCGTGTTCATCCCCCTGCTCGACATGGTCGTCGGGGTGGACGGGCGGAACCCGCCGGAGGAGGTCATCGAACGCCTGGAGGCCGATCCGTTCTATCGCTGGTGTACGTACCTGTACATCCCGGTGCAGTACGCCGCCCTGATCACGGCCTGCTATCTGTGGACCGCGGACGACCTGTCGTTCTTCGGCCACGAGGGCGGGCTGGGCCTGGTGGCCAAGATCGGTATCGCCTGGGCCGTGGGGATCGCCGGGGGCATCGGCATCAACACCGCTCATGAGCTCGGCCACAAGATCGAGAACTCCGAGAAGTGGCTCTCCAAGATCGCCCTGGCCACCACCGCCTACGGCCACTTCTACATCGAGCACAACCGTGGACACCACGCCCGTGTCGCGACCCCGGAGGACCCGGCGAGCTCACGTCTCGGCGAGTCGTTCTGGGCCTTCCTGCCGCGCAGCGTCGCAGGCTCCCTCGTCTCGGCCTGGGAGCTGGAGAAGAATCGTCTCGCTCGCCTCGGCAAGTCCCCGTGGAGCCTGCGTAACGACAACATCAACGCCTGGCTCATGACCGTGGTCCTGTTCGGTGCCCTCACCGCCGCCTTCGGCCTCGAGGTCCTGCCCTGGCTGATCCTGCAGGCGGTGTACGGGTTCAGC
>NZ_JAALDW010000359.1:1742-2050 GCF_014145055.1 Dietzia sp. DQ11-38-2 | reverse complement strand
TCAACTACCTCGAGCACTACGGACTGCGCCGCAAGAAGCTCGACAGCGGTCGCTACCAGCGCTGCCGGCCCGAGCACTCGTGGAACTCCGACCACCTGGTCACCAACATCTTCCTGTACCACCTGCAGCGTCACTCGGACCACCACGCCAACCCGATGCGCCGCTACCAGGTGCTGCGCACCACCGACGACGCCCCGCAGCTGCCCGCCGGGTACGCCGCGCTCATCGTGGTGGCCTACGTCCCGCCGCTCTGGCGCAGGATCATGGACCACCGGGTCCTCGAGCACTACGACGGCGACGTCACCCGC
>NZ_JAALDW010000359.1:0-1732 GCF_014145055.1 Dietzia sp. DQ11-38-2 | reverse complement strand
CCAACATCCAGCCGTCCAAGCGGGAGCGGATCCTCGCGCGTTACTCCGCTCCGTCGGCCACCGGGACGAGCGCCGCGTCGAATGCGTCCACGACTCCGTCCGCCACGGCGACCGCCGTCCTGGATCCCGAGCCCGACGTGAACGCGGTCCGCGGTGCCGTCTCGCCGATCGGCACCTATGCCTGCCCCAACTGCGGCCACCACTACGTGGAGTCGCTCGGAGAGCCGCGGGAGGGCTTCGGCCCCGGCACCCCGTGGTCGGAGATCCCCGACGACTGGCAGTGCCCGGACTGTGGTGTCCGAGACAAGGTCGACTTCGTCCCGGTGAGCTGATCCCCCTCGTTCCCCGTGTTCCCAGTGTTCCCAGCGTTCCCTTCAGGAGGTAACCCATGAAGATCTCGATCGATCCGGACCGGTGCGAGGGTCAGGCGGTGTGCGTCGGACTCGCCCCGAAGGTCTTCGCCCTGGGCGACGACGACGAGGTGGTCCGCCTCCTCGTCGAGGACGTTCCGGAGGATCTGCAGAAGAGGGCCCGCAAGGCCATCGAGAAGTGCCCGATGGCGGCGCTCCGCGAGACCGGGTAGGCCGGGGCCGGTTACGGTGCCGGCCAGGCCGAGGGGTCCCGACCGGTGCGCGCGAGAGCGGCGTGCCGGGGCGGGACCCCGGGGTCGTCGAAGCCCGGCACCGGGGCGGCGAACAACTCCGGCGCCGGGTCGTCGGCGAGGTCGGCCCGGACGAAGTCCAGGACGGCGCGTTCGAGCTCCTCGCCCCACGGCAGGTCGATGCCCTGGGAGACCGACAGGTCCCAGGCGTGGACCGCCAGGTCGAAGGTCTGCTGCGCGAGATAGTGCTCCACCGGCGCCAGACCGTAGGAGAGATGGACCTCCTCGTCGAGCGGGGTTCCACGCCACGAGGCGGCCACCGGCGCGCGCAGGGAGTGCCAGAAGGCCACGAGGTCGGGACCGGTGGCGCCGGAGAGCCGCAGGAGGGGCTCCTCGAGGTCCCCGGCCACCTCGTCGATCGTCCCGCCGGCCAGCAGCCCCGGGACCCACATCTGCTCGTCCACGACGTGGGCCAGCACGTCTCGGGCGGTCCACTGGCTGCACGGCGTGGCCGCATCCCAGTCGGCGATGGTCGGCAGGACCCGGTCGTACAGGTCGACGGCCTGGGACTGCAGGGCGATCCAGTCGGTCATGGGCTCCATCATGCCCCGGCGCGACGGAGTGTTCCGGGCCGGTAGGTCTGGTCAGGGCTTGTCGAACCGCTCGCCCGCGCCCAACCGCTGCAGCCGCATCCACTCGCGCAGGCCGGACGGGTCCCGCCTGGTCACCAGGAAGTACCAGCCAAAGCGCAGGATCTCCTGGGGGATGAGACGTCGGTTGCCGGGCTGGGTGAGCACATACCCGCGGTTGCGGTAGGTGAAGTGCCGCTTGACCGGGTCGTCGGGGAACTGGGTGTGCATGCGGCCGCCGAGGATCGGCTTGAACTCGTCCGAGCCCTGCGGGTGCAGGTACGCGGTGGTGAGGCAGGTGCCGAAGGGCAGCCGGGATCGCACCAGCCGGCGGTGCATCTCCACCTCGTCGCCGCGGATGAACAACCGGAGGTCCGGCACGCCCACGCGGTCCAGGCAGTCCGCGGTGAACAGTGCGCCGTTGAACAGGGAGGCGATGCCGGGCAGGAGATCGGAACCATCCGCGACCGCGGCTGCTGTGTCCGTCGGGCCCACTGCCGCG
>NZ_JAALDW010000358.1:0-1565 GCF_014145055.1 Dietzia sp. DQ11-38-2 | reverse complement strand
CACCTCGCCCGCCGAGACCGCGGGGACCGTCGCGTTGACGGCGACCCGCGAGCGCAGCGGCGTCGGCGGGCCCTGCCACGCCATCTCGAGCGCGGAGCGCAGCCAGTGGGCGGCCTCGGGGTCGTCGTATTCCGGGAAGGGACCGAACTCGCCCCACCCGGCCGGCCCCTCGACCAGTGCCACCTCCCGCTCGGTGACGCCACGGAACCGGACCCGCATCGGCAGGGCCACCACGTGGACGCGGGCGAGCAGATCGTCGATCGACTCGGGGCCCGGTACGGATGTCATGCCTCCACGCTAACGTCGACCCCATGACCGAGAGCAGCGCAGCGCAGGGCGAGACCGCGAACCCGTTCGATCCGTCGCAGTGGCGGGAGGTCGAGGGCTTTCGCAGCGGCGAGGACCTCACGGACCTGACCTACCATCGTCACGTGGGCGAGAGCCGGGCCGACGGAATCGTGCGGATCGCCTTCGACCGCCCCGAGGTGCGCAACGCCTTCCGCCCGCACACCGTGGACGAGCTGTACCGGGTCTTCGACCACGCGCGCCGCTCCCCCGACGTGGGGACCGTGCTGTTCACCGGCAACGGGCCGAGCGCCAAGGACGGCGGCTGGGCGTTCTGCTCGGGCGGGGACCAGCGCATCCGTGGGCGGTCCGGGTACCAGTACTCCACCGAGCACGACTCGGACGTGGCCGGCGCGACGGCGGACAAGGTCGACCAGGCGCGGGTGAAGGCCGAGGGCGGACGTCTGCACATCCTGGAGGTGCAGCGACTCATCCGCACAATGCCCAAGGTGGTGATCTGCCTGGTCAACGGGTGGGCGGCGGGCGGGGGGCACTCGCTGCACGTGGTGAGCGACCTGACCCTGGCCTCCCGCGAGCACGCCCGGTTCAAGCAGACCGACGCCGACGTGGGGTCCTTCGACGCCGGATACGGCAGCGCCTACCTGGCCAAGCAGGTGGGCCAGAAGTTCGCGCGCGAGATCTTCTTCCTCGGTCAGGCGTACACGGCCGAGGAGATGTTCCAGATGGGCGCCGTGAACCGGGTCGTGGACCACGCCGAGCTGGAGAGCACCGCGATCGAGTGGGCGCGGCTGATCAACGGCAAGTCGCCCACCGCGCAGCGGATGCTCAAGTTCGCGTTCAACCTCACCGACGACGGACTGATGGGCCAGCAGGTGTTCGCCGGCGAGGCCACCCGACTGGCGTACATGACCGACGAGGCCGTGGAGGGCCGGGACGCGTTCCTGGAGAAGCGGGCCCCGGACTGGGACGACTTCCCCTACTACTACTGACGACGCCGGACCGGTCCATGCCCGCCACCCGCGAACTGCGCGTGCTGCCCGTGCCCGGCGGCCCGGCGGTGGCCGAGCTGTTCCCCGAGTTCGAGCAGCTGCTCGACGACCGTGGTCCCGCCCTGCTGCCCGTCCCGTCCGACGATCCGGTACGCACGCGCCTGCTCTCGGGCGCCATGCGGCCCGGTGACCCCGTCGACGACCGGACGGCGCTGGTGGTGAGCACCTCGGGCTCGACGGGCACTCCCAAGGGGGCGATGCTCTCGGCCG
>NZ_JAALDW010000357.1:0-1995 GCF_014145055.1 Dietzia sp. DQ11-38-2 | reverse complement strand
GACCCGCCGGCTGCCGGTCGCCCGAGGGGATACTAGAGGCCCCCGGGCCCGACCGGGGGTCCGTGCCGGTCTGGGATCGGCGCCCGGTCAGCGCAGGGTGACCTGGCGTGCCCGGAGACCGTCCCGCGAGGCGCGCTCGTCGGAGCTGAGCGGGCCGTCCTTCGCCAACGCCTCAGCCAGTCGCGCGTCGAGTTCGAGTAGTCCCGGCGCCCACTCCTGGTGGTGCATCTCCGGGTCCAGGTCGAACACCGGCACGAGCACCCCGTGGGTGCGGAAGGACCCCGCGAAACGCGACCCATCGCCCAGGTGGAGGCCGCCGGCGGAGTGCACGCGCGCGAGGGCCTCGAACAGCGCGTCCTCGTCCTCCGGCCGCACCCACCGGATGTGGGCCTTCTCGCCCGCGTCGACCCACCAGGCGGCCTCGATGCCGTCCGCCGCGACCCGGGCCGAGGGCATCATGACCTCGTCGGCGTTCTTGATCGCCTGCGCGATCTCGGGACGGACCTGGGCTCCCTCGGCGAGCCACCACGAGAAGTCTCCGTGCACCACGATCTCCAGCGGCGCGTCCTTGACCACGACGTCCTCCAACGCCGGGGTGGACTCGTCCGGATGGGAGGTGTTCAGCGTCTCACCGCCCCCTGCGCGAGAGGCCCAGTCCACCGCGTACGCCAGGTCGGCCGCCGGATCGGGCCCGTGGACCTGGACCTGCAGACCCACCATGGCCTCGCCGCCCAGCTCCTCGTCACGCACCAGTCCGGCGATGGCGCCGGGCAGGACGGTCGCCAGGGTGATCTCGCGCTTCTGGCTACTGGTGGTCAGCCGCGCGGTCGCCGACGGAACGAACTCGCGCATGGCGACCATGTCGCACTCCCCCGCGAACCCCGCGAAAGGCCTGGGCTGGGTGCTCAGTTCCTCACGCTCGGCCGCGCGAGCGGCGATCTTGGCCTGGCGGTTGCCGCCGGACTTGGGCTCATTATGGCGCTGACGTCTACCCACGGGCACAACGATACGGTGCGTCAGCGCGGCCCGTCCGGCGGGTCAGGAACTGCGGGCGGGCCCGTCCAGGACGGCTCGGGCACGTGACGGGACGTTGGTCGCCACCCACTCCACGCCGAGGTCGCGACACAGGAGCATGTCGGCCGGGTCGTCGACGGTCCAGCAGTAGGTGCCCATCCCCCGCGACCTCCAGTAGTCGACCAGCCAGGGACGCGCACGGAGTGCCCCGATGCTGGGGCCCATCAACTGGGCGCCGAACCCCTCGGCCGGCCACGACTTGAGGACGTTGCCCCGCTCGCGCAGCTGCACCGTCGGAACCTGCGGGGCCAACTGCCGGAACCGTCGTACCGCCATCACGGAGAAGCTCATCATGAGCGCCCGGGACTCGGCGTGCGAGGCGGGGCGATCCAGCCCGAAGTACCTCAGCTCGTCCCGGAGCGCGACCTCGACCCGACCACCGGTGGGCACGGGGTGCTTGGTCTCCAGGAACAACTTCACGTGCGGGTACGCCTCGGCCATGACGAGAAGACTGCGCAGGGTGAGAAGCGGCTCGGACCTGCGGTGCACCGGGTGCCAGGAGCCGAGGTCGAGGGTCGACAACTCGTCGAGAGTGGTGGAGTGGACCCACAGGTCGCGGTCCGCCACGCGTGCGGTCCGCGGGTCATGGAGGAGCACGGGGACTCCGTCCGCGGTGAGCCGTACATCCACCTCGAGCGCCGTCGCGCCCTGTTCGAGGGCTTTCTCATAGGCGACGAGCGTGAGTTCCGGATACTCGGCCGACGCCCCCCGGTGGGCGACGACCCTGCTCCCGGTGGACACCGTGGACCTCGGATGTGTGGTCGCGGGGACCGTCACGTCTCACTCCTCTCGAGCCGGGGACGCGTTCACGATCCCCCGCGGGAGAAGCCGGTGGGTGAACCGCGGGGGAGGCTCGTCGAAACTCCGCATGACGGTTCGGGTCTCCCTCGCGGCCCACACCGCGGCCGCCGCCGCGAGCGC
>NZ_JAALDW010000356.1:0-3431 GCF_014145055.1 Dietzia sp. DQ11-38-2 | reverse complement strand
TCCCCCGCCATGACCAGGGGGACGGCCAGGGCTGCACGCAGACCGTGCGAGGCCGCCAGCGCGGGCATCGACATCGCTGCGATCGCCGCCCCGAGGGGTTGAGACATCTGCCGGACGCCCATCGCCATTCCCCGTCGTCGCGCGGGGAACCACCCCACCACGAGCCGACCACTCGCCGAGGCAGCGGAGGCCGAGGCCGCGCCCGCGAGCAGGAAGCACGCCGAGAGCAGGGCCAGGGACGGGGTGATGAGCGCGCCTGCGAGGGCGGCGGTGGTGAGGACGGATCCGCTCACGAGCACGAGCCGCTCGCCGGTCCGGTCGACGAGCCACCCCCACGCCACGAGAGTCAGCGCGGTCCCCACCGAGGGCAGCGCCACCAGCGCGCCCGCCGCGGGGAGCGACAGGCCGACCTCCGTGTGCAGGAAGGGCAGGAGGAACGCCACACCCGCCACGAACACCGAGGCGGAGGACGCGGCGAGCGTGCCGACCCCGAGAATGGCCCACTGACGGGGTGCCACACTATTGTCGTCAGCGGGTCCGGGCCTCACCAGGCCGACAGTACGCCCAGTCCTACTATATGACTAACCAATCTCACTTGTCGGGATCAGCGCGGCCGGTGAGTGCCACGTGCTGCTGCGCGAGCAGACGCAACGCGGTGAGGACGGGCTCGACGAGCACGGTCCCGAGCACCACCTGTCGCACCGCCGCCGCCGGCTCGGACGGGACCGAGGCGACATCGATGCGGGCGATCCGCTCGGCGGCGTCGGCATAGGCGTCCAGACGACCCTCGTCCAACCCGATTCCTGCGTCGTCACACGCACGCCACGCCTGGGCGAGTCGATCGACGATGACGTCGCCGAGATCGACCTGCCACTCCCGGGCGGCGATCCACGCGCGCGTGCGTTCGTCACCGCGGGGCGTGTCCTCCTCCCCAGCCGCGGGCTCGTGCGCCCGTTCTCCCGACAGCGCGTGTTGGGCGGTGGCCATCACGTCCAACCGTCCGACGTCGGGGGTCTCTATGGCCTCCAGCACCCGACCCACCGCCGCCAGATCCAAGCCTCCCACCTCGGACAGCGCCACGACCAGACGGACCCGTTCGACATGGCCGGCGTCGTAGTCGGCCTGGGTGCGGGTCACCGATCGTCCGGGGTGGAGCAACCCTCGACGCAGATAGAACTTGAGTGTCGTCACGGTCGTTCCCGTGACGTCGGCGAGTTCCGAGATTCTCACTCCGCCCCTCTCGACAGCGACGCTCCTTTACTGGATAGTAGCAGTATCCACCACCGGATACTCGAAGTATCCAATTGCCCTCGGCACCGCGCCGTGGCAGCGTCCAGAGGAGTTGACATGGTCACGCGATCATCCAGCCACACGACCCGGGAGCGGCCTCTTCCCGTGACCCACGCCCGGGATGGCGGCCTCGTCGTCTTCCACATCGGCATGACCATCCACCGCCCCCTCCGTCCCGACCTGTGGCTCCCGGTGTTCCGGGCGATGCCCAGGATGCTCGCCGAACTGGAACGCATCCGCATGGCGGCCGACAGGGGAGAGGCCGAGGACGTGGGGTTCCTCGGGGCTCAGACCCTGCTCGGCGCCAACGGCCCCTGGGTTGTCCAGTACTGGAACTCCGTCGGTCAGCTCTATTGGTACGCCCGGGACGCCGAGAAAGCACACATGCCCGCGTGGCGCGACTTCAACGCCAGGGCGCGGAGAAACCCGGGGGCCGTGGGGATCTGGCACGAGACCTACGTCGTGGACGAGGGGGGCATCGAGACCTTCTACGGGGATGGCGCTCGGGCGGGGCTCGCCGCCGCGACGGGGACCCTCCCCCTCGGTCGGCGTGGCGCCACCGCGCGCGAGCGGCTGAACGGGAGGACAACCCCGACGTCCGAGGACTGACCGATCAGTTCACGTCCCCGTCGCTGACATAGGTGGCGTAGAGGGGGAGAGGCATCTCCTGGCGGCGGAGCACGGTGCCCCAGACGTCCACGTGCGACGGCCCGAGCAGATCGCTGGGGAGGCTGGGCGCGACGTACCAGTCGCCGCGGTCCAGTTCCCCCTGCAGTTGGCCGGGCGCCCAGCCGGTATAGCCGACGAACACGCGCATCCCCTCGACGTTGTCCCGCAGCTGGTCGGGATCGCTGTCGAGATCCACCACGTGGACCCGTCCTTCGATCTGCTGCAGACCCGAGTAGGTCTCGCCGTCGACCCCCGACGCGAGCACCACCAGCGCGATGCCGGTGTCCGGCTTGACCGGGCCCCCGATGTGGAACACCGCCGGTGGAGCACACATCTCCGCCCAGGCCGGCAGGATCGTCTCGACCGGTGTCTCGCTCCGTCGGGTGATCACCACCCCCAGAGAGCCGGAATGGTCGTGTTCTATCACGTAGATGATCGCCCGCCGGAAGTTGGGGTCCGGCATGTCGGGCGCCGCGATGAGCAGCGAACCGGCGACGGGATCCCGCTTGTCCATCGCGTCGTAGAGGCGGTCACCGAAGAGGCCCCCGCCGCTCAGATCGTCCGGTCCCGTGTCCATGCGACCATGATGCCCGCGCCACCGCCCGACCACATCCCCGTCCCCTCGATCAGGTCTCGCTACGGTGGCTCCCGTGACCTCTCCGACCGCAGGACCGGCCGACACGAGGCGCGGTCGCCTGGCCGCCGCGTTGCGGGAGTCCGACGGGCTCGGCCGCCTGTCCACCGCCCGCCTGGCCGCCCTGCTCAGTGAGGGGATCCACCAGGCCGCGCTCGGCGGGATCGTGCTCTTCAGCCCCGAGTCCGCCACGACCCCGGCCGCGATCGCAGGCGGGTTCGCCGTGATGCTGCTGCCGTACTCGATCGTCGGCCCGTTCGCCGCCGCCGCCCTCGACCGCTGGGACAGACGGGTCGTGGTGGCGGTGGCCGCGCTGATCAGGACGGTCGCGATCATCGCCACGATCGCGCTGATCGCCGTCGGCGCCGTGCATTCGGGTGCAGGGCTCGCCGCGCTGTTCGGTCTGTCTCTGGTGGCGATCGGACTCGGCCGGCTCATCAACACCGGGATGACCGCGTCGATGCCCCGCGTGGTGCCGGAGCGGATCCTCGCGGCCACGAACTCGATTCTCGTCACAGTCGGATCGGTGGTGACAGCGGTCGGTGCGGTCGCGGCGTTCGCGGTCCTCGCGGTGCTCGGCGCAGGCGACGCGGCCGTTTCCTGGACGCTCGTGCCTGCCGTGGTCAGCGCCGTCCTGGGAGCGTGGGCCATTGTGGCGCTGCCCCCGCGACACCTCGGACCCGACGACGAGGAGATCACCACGGATTCCGGTGACGGCGTGGCCCGGGATGCGCTGGGGCTGTTCGCCGGGGGTCTGGCCGAGGGCGTGCGCGCCGCCCGCTCCACCACCCTGGTCTGGGTCGCGCTGGCCGGCGTGACGCTCGGTCGGGCCGCCTTC
>NZ_JAALDW010000036.1:0-1768 GCF_014145055.1 Dietzia sp. DQ11-38-2 | reverse complement strand
CGGCCGGCGGTGCGTCGCGCCGCGAGGCCCCGCTAGTGTCTGACCCGGACCCGGCGCTGACCTCCGACGGTCTGCCGCAGGCGTTCGTCCTCACGGCCATCGTCATCGCGTTCGCCATCACGATCTACCTGCTCGTGCTGGCGGTGATCGGCGGTGACGACGACGACACCGACATCGGCGACCTCGACCCCCTGGACCTCCTCCCCGAGACCCCGGGCGGCGCCCACCCGGAGGACCCGGAGCCCGATGAGCCGTCGACCCACGACGCGGAAGGGGTCCACCGATGACGCTGGAGTCCGCCCTCACGCTGTTCGTCGCCGTCCCGCTGCTGACGGCGGGAGTGCTCGTCGCGGTCGCATCGAGGACACGGCTGATCCTCACCGTGCTGTTCGCGGTGCTCGGGACGCAGTTGGCCGCGGCCGTGGCCACCGTGCCGTGGGTGTCGGACGGCTCGGTCGTGGTGCACCAGGTCGCCCTGTGGGCGCCCGGGGTGTCCATCCCGTTCGTGCTCGACATGTTCTCCGCGCTCATGCTCACGGTCACGAGCCTGTTGACGCTCACGTGTGCCGCCTTCGCGGTCGCGGCCGGGGAGGCGTACAAGAGGTTCTACCCACCGCTGGTCCTCCTGGTCACCGCCGGCGTGAACGGCGCCCTGCTCACCGGGGATCTGTTCAACTTCTTCGTCTTTGTCGAGGTCATGCTCCTGCCCTCCTACGGGCTCATGATGATCACCCGGTCCGGGCGTGCGAGCGTGGTCGGCGTCGCGGCCTCGCGCCTCTACATCTCGGTCAACCTCCTCGCCTCGACCATCTTGTTGATCGGGGTCGCGCTGATCTACGGGGTGACGGGGACCGTCAACATCGCCCAGCTCCACGGGGCCGCCTCGGAGGACACGGCCGTGGCCGTGGCCACCGCCCTGGTGCTCTTCGCTCTCGCGATCAAGGCCGCGGTGGTCCCCGTGCACGGGTGGCTGGCGCGCGCGTACCCCAAGATGTCCCCCGCGGTGACCGCGATGTTCTCGGGCCTGCACACCAAGATCGCGATCTACGCGATCTACCGCATCTACGCGGTGATCTTCGACGGCGACTCGCGCTATCTGTGGGTGGGGGTCGTCGTGTTCTCCGCGACCATGCTCATCGGCGTGCTCGGCGCGGTGGGCGAGGCCGCGCCCCGCTCGATCCTCGCGTTCCACATGGTCAGCCAGATCGGCTACATCCTCCTGGGAGTCGCGCTGTTCGGCCCCATCGGCCTGACCGCCGGCATCTTCTATCTGCTGCACCACATGATCGTCAAGGCCGCGTTGTTCCTGGCGATCGGCGCGATCGAGGTGCGCTACGGTCCCCGGCGGCTGGGGCAGCTCTCGGGACTGGCCAAGACCGAACCCCTCGTCGCGGTCGCCTTCTTCGCCTCCGCGATGTCCCTGGCCGGGATCCCGCCCTTCTCCGGTTTCGTCGCCAAGCTCAGCCTCATCATCGCGGCCCTGGACGCCGGCCAGATCGCCGCCGCGGCCGTCGCGGTGGTGGTGAGCATCCTGACCCTGCTGTCGATGCTCAAGATCTGGACCGGGATCTTCTTGGGCGAACCCACGCCCACCGACTCCCGCACACTCCCGGAGGGTCTGGACCCGGCGCACTCGGAGGCGACGGGCATCCCCGACGGCAGGGACGTCGACGGGCGGCACCGCGACGGGGTCGAGATCACCGGCGCCGCAGCGGGCGCCACGCCGACCCACACGATGGCTCCCGCCTCGACCACCGCCACCGCCACC
>NZ_JAALDW010000355.1:0-1901 GCF_014145055.1 Dietzia sp. DQ11-38-2 | reverse complement strand
CCGATCCCGCGGGAGGACCCGGTGACCGCGAAGGACCGGCCGTCCAGCCGCAGCCCGGTCACGCCGAGCCGACGGCGTCCGTACGCCGGTCGTGGTCGGGGGCGCGCTCGGCCACCAGTCGCCGCGCCCATCCGTAGTCGGTCTTGCTGCTGGGGTGGCGCTCGACGCGGTCGACCACCCAGTACGCCGCGGGGATCTTGAAGCCGGCGAGGTGCTCGCGCAGCGCCTGCCCGACGGACTCGAGATCTCCGGCATCAGCGGTGTCCGACCACTGGATCACCGCGCCCACGCGGTGTCCGAACCGCTCGTCCGGGATGCCGAACGCCACCGCGTCCTCGATCCCGTCCACCGCCTTGAGCGCGGCCTCGACCTCCTCGGCGAAGATCTTCTCGCCGCCCGAGTTGATCACCTGACTCGCCCGACCGAGCATGATGATCGTCTCCGGGCCGTCATAGCGTCCGCGGTCGCCGGTGAACACCCGACGGGTGCCCGCGATCTCCCGGAAGGTCTCGGCGGTCTTGGCCTCGTCCTTGTAGTACCCGGCGGGCTGATAGCCGCTCTTGACGATCCAGCCGATCTCCGTCGAGTCGTCCGGGAGCGGCTCGTCGAAATCGTCGACGAGCTGCAGGGTGGTCCCCCTGGGGATCCGCGGACCGTGATCGGCGAACAGCGATCCGTCGTCGAGGTTCGCCTTGGTGACCACGCCCAGACCGCCGAAACCGCCCTCGGACGACCCGAACGCGTCCATGATCATCAGATCGGGGCGGAGCTCGAGCAGGTCCGCCTTGACCGACGGGGAGAACAGGGCGGCGCCCGAGGAGACCATGAACATGCTCGAGGTGTCGGGGTCGGTCCGACGCATCTGGTCCACGATCGGCCGGACCATCGCGTCCCCCGCCACCACGGCGACCTGGATCTTCTCGCTCTCGATCTCCTCCAGGGCGTCCGCCGCCCGGAAGTGCGGGAGATAGTGCATGGTGCCGCCGGCGAACAGTCCGGTGAAGCTGGGCATGATGCCCGAGGTGTGGATGAGCGGGAGCAGGATCAGGTAGCGCAGGGGATCGCCGCCGAGGCCGGACCGGGACTGGTGGTACTCGTCGGGCACCGGCTCACCCGTGTGGTAGTCCGCACCGCCGCCGAGGCTGCGCCAGAGGTCCTCCTGACGCCACATCACGCCCTTGGGCTTTCCGGTGGTTCCGCCGGTGAACACCAGGTAGAGGTCGTCGCCGCTGCGCTCGAGCCGCGGGCGCTCCGTCGACGCCGCGTCCAGGATCTCCCGCGCGTCCAGGGCGCCGTCCGGGAGCGTGTCGACGGTCGAGCCGTCCTCCACCACGATCGTGTGCCGGACGGAGTCGAGACCGCTGACGGCCTCGGTCACCGCACCACCGAATTCACGGTGGAAGACCAACACGCTGGTGTCCGAGTAGTCGTAGAGGTAGCGCAGTTCCGCTCCCGAGTAGCGGTAGTTGATGCTGATGGTCACCGCCCGCAACTTGAGCACCCCGATGATCAGGGCCAGGCAGTCCACCCCGTTGCGCAGATGCACACCGACGTGGTCGCCGGCACCGACACCCAGGGAGGACAGTGCCGAGGCCCACCGGTTGGCCTCGGCCTCCAGGTCCGCGTAGGTGAGCCGACGTTCGTCCTCCACCACCGCCAGGCGGTCCGCGCCAAAGGCGTCCACGGCGTGCTCGAAGAGGTCGGCCAGGTTGTGTGCCATGTGGTGTCCTCCGTGACTGGGGTGACGGGTGTCGGGTGGGTGGGTAGCGAGTGGCCTGTGTCAGACCGGGGTGATGGGCAGCGGCGTGCGGGTGGGTCCGAAGTCGAACGCGGCACCGGTACTGATCCGCGTGACCGCGACCTCCTCCGGCTCCGTGGCGGGTTCGTCGCCGAACCGGAGG